>DUDC01000071.1 GCA_012959465.1 Planctomycetaceae bacterium | reverse complement strand
CCAGCCATTGTGCACCATCATCTCTTTAACATCTTGACGAGCCAGCAATACAAGCACGAAGCGCAAGCGAGTGAGTATCGGGACTCACTCACTCGCTTGCGCTTCGTGCTGGTATTATCAATGTCGCGGCGTTCGCCGTGGCAACTTGCTCCATCTCAGCGTTTTACCGAATCCCAGCCCGATGGGCCGATGTCGTTCCCTTAAAAATTTGGGACGATCTCGCCGCCGGCCCGCGTGAACAGTGCGTTCAGCACTCCCACATCGACGAACTCGCTAATAAATTGAACGCTTCCATCGCACAACGAGGCTTGGAACCCCTTCTTGTGCAGGCCGATCAAATCGGCCGTAGGGGCTTTGGGATCGAGTTGGTAGTCAGCTGGTTTCGACCATGGAACGGCAATCTTGTCACTCGCTTCCACCACCATGATCGTGTTGGATGAGCCGTCGAGAATGTCTCTAAAACGTATGCCTGTGGGGAATTTTTCTTTGGCATTTTTGGCGTTCTCGTCTCGTGGCGGGTTGATGGTTCCCTTCCCAGTCGGCGTAAGATAGACGGTTCTTCCGTCTTGTAATTCGCTGCCAGGGGCAAAATAAATGCGCGGCATTTGCGCGATCAGCTTCTTGTTGTGTGCGCTGTCCCAGGGCTCATCTAAGTGAAATTGTTCGTACAACGGCTGCTGTTCTAGGAACGGGAGAATGTGCACGCGCCAACTCAATAGTGGTTTGCCATCGGCGTCGTAGCTGTCTCTTGGAAACCCCTTGAACGCTTCATGATAATTGTGGAAGGAAATCCCAAGCTGCCTTAGCTTGTTCAGTCCCTGTTGCCGCTGTGCCGATTCCCGGGCAGCGAGGATGGCCGGCACCGCATTTCCCAATGAGAATGCGGCGCTCGCCACAATGCTACCGCCAGGGAACTGCTGCCGTCGATCGATGACGATGCCGTCTTCGACCACGGAAACAGAACTCACCGAATTTTCGACGTGTCGCAGGATGGCGCCCGCTGTCGGCAGCGCCCACGGGCTCAATTCGATACCATCGTCTCGCAGCATGTTGGAAACCGAGGAGAACGCAAGCTGCGCTGCCGGATAAGCCAATTCCGTCACACGCATTGTGTCGATGTACATCAATCCCGCCAACGCCTGATCGCCTTCCAGTCGATTGGCCACATTCTTTACACTCGCCAGATTCTCACCGGCTGGTCGCGTGAGGTGCGCGTGAATCGGCTGAGGGAACAGCGAGATGAGCAACTCTTTTTCCGTTAACGAAAACGACGGAGAGAACGGGAATTGTTCATGTAACGACAGGGAATAGACGGTCGTGCCATCGATGTTTCGGTTGGTGACCGAGACGTCTGGTCTTGCCTGCATCATTCCCAAGAGCGTGAATAGAACTCGATTCAGTTTCTGGAAGTCATCCACTTCGACGCTCAAAACCAACCCGGTGTACAATCCAGTATCGGGCGACGTGTAGAGCGTCCAGCGATCTCCAACTGCATCGGCGAGATCGCGTTTGGGATTAAAACCCAATGCCTGCTCCATCTGCTCCAGCGATAGCTCGAACGCCTGTTCCGCCGATGGGTCGACAAGTCCGATCGACTCTTGGACAAACTCCAACACAGCGGCAAGATCGATGTTGGCAATGTTCGAAAAGACGGCATCAGCGGGAACCTTTGTAAAATCGGCGGCGGTGAGTGGTTGAAAAGAATCGAGTAGTTTTTTTAGTCGACCATTAGGATCGGTTTTGATGCGAATTGTCTGCAGTGATCCGTTTCCTTCCAGGCCACTGGTGCTGATTAGAGATTCGACGTCATCCAAGCCGAAGGCCTGAATGGCTTGACTGACTTGTGGGCCACCGAACTGTTTCCCCAATGCGCGAATTCGAGCGATATCGATATAGCTGATTGTCGAGCGTCGTTCCACAGGAAGGGCCGCTCGCGCTTCCACTAACCACTCCGGTGCGTCGTTGCCGAGTCGTGTCATTAACTTGATTGCGGAACCATCGCCCGCACTGACGATCAGGAATCCTTTGTGCGTGGCCAAGTACAAAGGTGGCAGGGAGTCTCCCGTGCTATAGCGATAGAACTTTGTTCCTCGAATCAACAGTTCGTCGACCTCATCAGTACTCTGACCGAACATGCGCCGGAGCCGAGCAAATGTGGCTGCAAGTCGATTGTCGCCTTTGACGACGATCGCGCCTGAGGCGGTTGGGCCCTGAGGCCCAACGCCGACGCTCGAGAGATAAATGGTCGTCGGTTGTGTCAATAACAACTTGACCAGATCGGGAATGGTCTGCGCAATGAGCTGTTGTTCCTCGTTCCCGCCAGCCTCTCTGGCAATCAACATGCGAAGCGTTTGTTCCACACGCTTGACAAGCTCCTGTATCTCTGGCTCGGCGAGCATTCGTTCGGTTTCGTTATCGGCGTCCGCCAACGGGACAGCCAGTCCGTTCCAAGACGAGTAAACGATGCACTGTTGTGGCGCGACACCATCCATGAACGGATCGTGCGGCTGCGGTGGCATGCCAAGAGGAATGCCCGTTCCACCAAATAGAAGGGCCAAGACAATCAGGATCTCAGATGCAGAAACGCCAACCACGGCCATGATTCTACTCCCTAAGTGCAGATGCTCTTTGTTCTGTTCCAGAGAATTCGACCAGAGTGAGTTGAAGAGTGGGAATGCCCATTTTCTTGGGCTGTCAGAACTCGTGTCGGTCGGCGCGAAGCATACCACGGTGGCATTCCACTGTCCATTAGTTTCGCTGTGTTGAACAAATTCCGGCTGGCCATGAGTATGGCGTAGCCGGCAATACTAGCACGTAGCGCAAGGGACCTGTGCGGCGGCCAGATACTCGGCTCGTAGTAGCATGAAGATCCGTGCTACATGGAGCAAGGCACGAGGACCCAGAGCATGTTGTGCACGGGGTTTTTCCGAGTCACGGCTAGCAGATCGCTTGCCATACTAACGACTGCCATGTAATAGAAGACGGCTAGTTCGCTAGATAAGATCATGATGCGGATCAATGTACGAGGTGCAGTTTGGCCTGTCAGGTTTTGTAAAACGACTTCTAACGTGGTATCCTAGAATTTCGAAAACTCCGCCGCCGTCAGAGCCTCATCTCGGAGCCGCATCAGTCGCAGTTGTCTTTCCGTTTCTTGCCTTTCCGCACAGGACAAAGCGATGGGTAACACCGTACAGACCTTGTTGGAGAACAAGGGCCATGATGTCTATTCGATTCAAGTCAACCAGACCGTCTATGAGGCGATCGAGGAAATGGACGACCGAAACGTTGGTGGCCTTATCGTCAAGGATGGAGAAGATATCGTTGGTATCATCACGGAGCGGGATTACACGCGGAACATGATCCTGAAAGACCGGTTTTCGAAGGAAACAACGGTCGCGACGATCATGACTAGCAAACTGGTCACGATCACTCCCGATCGGACCATCGAAGAGGCGATGAGATTAATGACGCAAATGCGGTGCCGCCACTTGCCCGTATTCAAAGACGGCAAACTGGACGGAATTCTCTCGATCGGGGACCTGGTCAAGGCGATAATAAAGGGTCAAGAGTTCGAGATCCAGGTTCTGCAAGACTACATTTCCGGTCGGTAGACCGCTAGCTCGGGTCATTCAATCCCGTCACAAACACCGGAAGCTAACGCGTTCGGCGCACGAAAGAAGATCGCAGTTGCGACCGCACTGATGAGTGCTCCAACTGCCGCTAAGGCCATGTCTTTGTGCGCATCCCATGGATCACCTTGTTGACCCAGGTAAGTGTCGGCAAAACCGGGTGCCAGTAAAACTGCCCCGTACCATTCGGCAAGCTCAAACAGCATGCTGCTGGCAAGAATGAACTGAATTGCAGCCAAATTACTCCAGGGTGAGCGAACGTGCGTCAGTCGGACGGTAACCTCACGTGCCACCGGAGTGATTAATAGCCCATACAGCCAATGTGCCATACGGTCGTAGTGGTTCCGGTTGAGATCGAGGACGTCCGAAATAGAAACGCCAAGGAATCTAGACGACCATTGATCGTAAGGTGCAAACGAGTAGATGTAACGCGTACCAATAATATCGAAACCAAGAAAACTGATCACCAACACGAAATTGATGTTGCTCAACGGAAAGAATCGAATCGGCGCCAACAATGTTTCAATCGCAATCCAAGTCGGAACAACATGGACTATCGCGTGGAGTTCGTAAGGCGGAGTTCGTAAGGCGGATTTCGAAGAGAAAGCACCACGAAGATCGTGAACAGAGCCAACAACGCGTGCTGACAACTCTTCGACGATCGCGTCATGGCTGCATCCGATCCTAAGCGGCGACGGGCTACCTGTCTTTTCGGATGATCCGTTTCGGCTCGGTTTTATTCCATCGGATGTCGCAGACCAATCGCGTTGTGGATAAATAGGTCTTGCCAGCTTAGACTGGCGAACCTTCAATCACGCTGATTTCCATCGTTGTCCGAATGACGTTCATTCGAAAGCCGGCTGCCTCGAATAGCATTCCGTACTCTTCCTCAGTTCGTTCCATTCCGCCGGGGACAACCATCATTGCTAGATCGAACCACTTGCCGAAGAACGGCTCGTTATCAGTCGGAATGACGGATTCGATAACGAGTAGGCGGTCTGTGTTGGACATTGCTCGTCGGCAGTTTCGCAGTATGGTGACCGACTGATCGTCATTCCAATCGTGAATGATGTGTCGAAGCAAATAAGTGTCGGCGTCGCTTGGGACAGATGTGAAGAAGTCGCCCGCGACAAGCTGGCAACGATGATTCAACCCGGCATCGCGGACGTGCTCGTTTGATCGATCGACCACTGCCGGACGGTCAAACAGGATGCCCTTCATATCGGGAAACTTTTGCAAGACGCTCGCCAACAGGCTGCCGTTGCCACCGCCGACGTCGATAAGTTTTTCCGTACCTGAAAAGTCGTAGGATTCGAGCATTGCCGAGGCCTCTCGGCCGTGGATGCTTGTCATCGCGTCGTCAAAGAGTTCGTTGCGTTTGGGATTCTGTAACAAATAGTCAAATAGCGGGGCGCCGTAGACTTTTTCGAAGGCACAATTGCCGGTTTGAATGCTGTACAACAGTTCTCCCCAGGCGTGATATTGCCATTCGCCTCGCATGATGGCCATCGCTTGTTGCGAACCTGGGACATCGCTTCGCAACGGCTGGGCCAAGGACGTTAATGAAAACTGCTCATTGTCGTTTTGGCTGAAGATGCCGATACTCGATAATGCACGGAGCAGCCTGTAAAGCGACTGCCTGTGCGTACCGGTCGCAGTGGCGAGATCATCGACTGTGCGAGGTCCATCCTTCAACAGGTCGGCGATTCGCAGCTTCGCTGCCACGTAGATCGCCTGAGTGTGCCAATATCCACTGACCAAGTGGAACAGTTGCGCTTCGGGTGATGGATCGTTCATGACGGGCATTCTATCAGACGTGTCTCACCGCGGTCGCAGCATACAAATCTCGAACCGGTCTGGATTCCCGCCCGCCCCACCGGCCGGCGAGAATAATGTCCGAGCATTGACCGTCCAGAAGGAGCGAGATATGAATCGAGTGGCATTGTTTTCTATCGCTTTCGCGGTAATCAATCGGTTCATATTTCCAGACTCGTCTATCGCGCAACTGAGTTCCCCGAATCCAGCTTGGACGCTCAGCGAGATGCGGGCATGGGACTCTTCTCTGCCGCTTCCGACAGGGTCTGCGACGAAAGAGTACATCGAAAAGGCACCGGCTCCCGAATTATCCCCGCCGCAGCGCCTCGCATATTTTGTTCGTCATCTTAGCTCCGATGTCGAGTTGATAGCCGCCGATGCGTTGCACGAGCTATCACTTGCCGGCATGAAGCCCGTTGCTAAGTTCTGT
>DUDC01000070.1 GCA_012959465.1 Planctomycetaceae bacterium | reverse complement strand
GTTGCCGTTTCTTCGGTTGCCGTTTCTTCGGTTGCCGTTTCTTCGGTTGCCGTTTCTTCGGTTGCCGTTTCTTCGGTTGTATCAGCGACCGGAGTCTCGGATGAAACGGTTTCGGCAGGCGGGGCGGCTGGAGCAGGCGGGGCTAACGCCGCAGCTCTTTCTGCTTCTCTCCGTTGCCGGCGCTCATCGGTCGCCGCAACCTCGGCTTCTTCAGCTCTCCGCTCCGCCTGTTCGACGATGTGGTCGATCTGTTCGGTTGTCAACTCGCCTAGTTCCATCAGGTCATCGGGTTCGATCACCGAGAGGTCATCGTAGGACAAGTATCCTTGTTCCACCAATCGTTGCGCTAAGTCCTCGGTAACTCCGTCCAAAGCGCTAAAGCCCGTTACGGCTCGCTCGATCTGTTCGTCCAACTCATCCTCAGTCATGATTTCTATATCCCAGCCACACAACTTGCTGGCGAGACGAACGTTTTGACCCTTGCGACCGATTGCAAGTGAAAGTTGGTCGTCGCGAACCAAGACAATTGCACGGCCAATCATGTCGCACAGCAGAACTTCATCAACCTCTGCCGGTTGGAGTGCGTTCATGATCAGTTCTTTCGCGTCCTCATTCCAACGAACAATGTCGATTCGTTCGTTGGACAATTCGTCCACGATGTTCTTAATTCGATTGCCTCGGACGCCCACGCAAGCGCCGACGCAGTCGACTCGCTGGTCGATGCTGCTGACGGCTACCTTGCTGCGGTATCCGGGCTCCCGCGAAATGGCGTTTACCGTAATGACGCCTTCGGCAATTTCGGGGATCTCCTGCTCAAAAAGTCGCTGGACCAACTGGGGTCGCGTTCGACTTAACACCACTCGGACTCGACTGCCCTGAGGACGGACATCGAAGATAACCGCGCGAATGCGTTCATTGGGATGGTACGATTCGCCTGGAATCTGCTCACTTCGAGGTAAAATGGCTTCGACGTTGCCGAGTGAAACGGTGGTGGTGCTTCCCTCGTTGCGCTGGACGATCCCGTTAATCATCTGGCCGACTTGCTCTTCAAATTCTTCGATTAGCGAATCACGTTCCGCTTCGCGAATCTTCTGAATGATGACTTGCTTGGCGGTCTGAGCGCCAATTCGGCCAATCATCTCCTCGGGATCCAAGGCCTTGCCGTCGCAAATCGCTTCGATGGTACCGTTTTCGCGCGAGATACGCACGACGATTTCCATTTCCTCCCCGTATTGTTTTGTCGCCGCAGTGACCATTGCCGACTCGATCGCGTGAAAAACGATCTCGGGTTCGATGTTCTTCTCGCGATGGAGTGAATCGACGATTCGCAGGATCTCGTTCGGGTTCATAGCTTCCAGTGGTCCTATTTCCGTGCGTCGTAACGCCCAAACTCCTGGCGGTTCACCGGATTGACGTCACCACAACATCCCTAGAGGGAGTTGCCGCCGATGACGACTCGCCGGCTAACAAAAAAGCCGTCGGCTGGCGGACCAAGTGGTCGTGCCGACGGCAAACATGTTTGCCGTTATACTCGACCCGTACCAACCTCCATTGAGGCCAGACCTGCCAAACGAGGCGGGTGGGCGAGCAAAGGTCTCTGTGATCGCTTAAAACCGTGAGGTCATGGTCATCTTTCCATCATCAGTGATTCTACTAAGCTGGTGTCACTTCTAGACTTCCGGACGGTCCTTGCAGACGGATACACCCACAAAAACGCGGTCGCACAAACCAATTGACCCATTAACCTACAACTGGGTTCGGTTACTGTCAAGTTGAGACGACACCATGGTTTGGGTGTCGAGACCCGTTTAGGCGAGCTTTCCCACGGCCACAGCGCTGGATTGACCCTGCGGCGTCGTACTGGCGGTCACGAATGTCGCTCCGGGAGACTGATTGCTGTCTGTATTCGGTACCAAGGGACTCGTTGGGTCCGGGGCATCGAAGTTGAGCACGGCGGGTAATCGGTTCGCCTGTAGAGCCAATACGCTGACGATCAGCTCCAGGATTCCACCAGCGGCACCGAGATTTCCCAACTGGCTCTTTGCTGCCGCGACCGGAGGCGGCTTGTCGCCAAATAGAGTACGAATTGCCGCCGCTTCCGCTCGATCACACGTCACCGTGCTCAAGCCATGTGCGTGGAGATGACCGACTTGGTTTGGCTCCAAATTTGAGCGGGCGATCGCCTGGTTCATCGCGTTGCCAAGCGACACTTCAAGATCCGCGACGCCATTTTTATAAACGCAGGACGACCCATACCCCAGTACTTCGCCGTAGATCGTAGCTCCCCGTGCTCGAGCATGTTCCAGGGATTCGAGCACGATTGCCCCTGCGCCCTCACCGAGTACCTGCCCATCGTGACGATGATCAAACGGTCGGCAAAGCTCGGCAGCTTCGCGTGGCTCTTCAGACCCGGCCAAAGTCTCTTGCATCGCGACGTGAATGGACCGAAACGCGTGGACCCGGGTACCCGTCGCACCGGCCAGCATGACGTCCGCCTTGCCTCGACGGATAATCATGGAAGCTTCGTTGACCGCCATGTTGGCCGCTGCCTCACGCAGCGTCAGCGAATTGTTGGGCCCGCGCAGATCGTTGAAAATCGCAATATGACTCGCCGGCATGTTTGGCAGGTATTTCAGCAGCCATAGCGGGTCGACTTTGGGAATTCCAGCTTCCGGCCAGCGGTCGTAATCGAAGGTCCCATCGGTCGCGCAGAGACGCATACTCGTGAAAAACTCCTCGGGCACCGTCATCATATAGTCGGAGCCGTAGACGACGCCCGTCCGGTCTGGATCGCGCAGCTCAACACTCAGATTGGCGTGGTCGAGTGCTTTCTGAGCCGCGGCAACCCCCATTTGGATTTCGCGGCACATCACCTTGAGACCCTTCTTGACGTTTCGACGCTGCTTCTTGTCGAGTTCGCCAAAATCTTCGACCTGCCCAGTAAAATCAAGAGCCTCCGCACCATACGTTGCCCCTAGCACCGCGCCGGGAAGACTCGACATGCGGCGAACACCACTATTTCCAGCGATCACCTCGTCCCAGAAACTGCTCAAGTTGTCGCCTAATGGGCTGACGAGTCCCATTCCAGTGATAGCGACTTGACACGGCAGAGACATGAATGAGCACCGAACATCGTGGTTATGCGAGGGAAACCCGCATCTTAGTCAAAACAAAATCGCCGTATACCCTGAGTTTCGAATTCAGGGCATCTCGCAGACCTGGAGTTAATACCGGCCGCGATAGTCGACTCGGGTACTGTTCGCGGAACGGGTCCCACTCAGTAAGACTTGAGACGCCTTTCCCTTGCATTCAACCATCAACAACGCGTCCGCGCGGGCCGCTGTCCGGGCGAGTGGATTCGGCAGTTGTAATGTCTCGGACAACGACTTCCCTGATGCTTCCGGCGTTGCCACGACACCACATGTGAGAATAAGCACTTTGTCGGTGGGCCAGCGAAAACGCTCGTGAAGTCGCCAGCTGACTAACTGAGGCACGTCCAACCGAATTCGCTGGTTCGGTCCGCTCAAGGGTTGAATATCCGCGCTCACGGTTCGGAATCTCTCAACTTGATCGATTTCACAACGAATCACCGCATCAATGATGTCATCGGAGGACGAAATCAACGGGCTCAACTCCAACGAATACCCTTCGTTGATCTGCCCCGAAACCAGCTGATACCCAGGCCATGTTGCCTTATGGAACTGCACGCTGCGGACGTACGACCGCGGTTGGCGTTTTGTCAGGGTCACCGACTGACCGTTGGGAATCACCAAACTGGGGGAACCGTGATCTGTGAAGTCCATGCGATTGCGGAGTTTTTCCACAAGCATGGCGGCGTCCTCTTTACTCACCAACCAGGCGTCGACTCCCGTCGATTGAACCGCGATCGGTTTCATTATCTTCAAAGCGCGAGCACGCCAATTCGGATTGCCAACACTGATGAGGCGGAGCTGTAGGACATACGGAGTTGCGTCACTCGCCACAATCTGTTCGACGATATTCGCCACGCGCTGCTGCACTTCAGGTGTGTGATAGACCAACAGCTTCTCCGACCCAGCACTCAATATTCCCAACGGTTCATTGAACCAGAGGTCGGTACCCGTCTCAAGCAGAATCCAATCAATAACGGCTTGTTCCGGTTTTTCAATCTCGTGAACTTGACTTGTATAGGACGACAAGTCGTACTGCCGCCATATTTGACCCGCCGAGTTGGGAAGAAACTGAGGTGGCTGGGAGACAGCACTTCCGGCGGCTCCGCCCGTCGATGCATTTCGAGTCCAAGTGATCCGGCTGTTCGACACACGTTCATCCTGGCAAAAACCTGTGAGGGGAAGGCCTGCGAGGGGAAGGATCGATAAAAACGCTAGCGTGAGGCATCGCAATTGGCTGGCCATGTTTGGGTTCCTCCGTGAACCACCGTTCAGTACGTGCGTTGGGCGGGCGAGTATAGGGGAAGCTGTGATTTGAGCTCAAGCCCGGATTTTGGCGAACCAGTCAGCCAGTCGGGGCGGTTGGTGTCGGTGGATTGGACCAGTGGTTTCCATGCGACATGGAGGGCTTCGGTCGGTTAGGCAAGTGCAGCCGCGCCCGTACCTGGAAGCTCACGTCGGTTTTGGGCCCCACCGGATTAAGGGGGCTCGACTGGATCACGGTCTGTTAGCGGGCGTTCAAACGAACGCCAGATTTGAATCCTGCCCCTTGATCGGGTATCTATGTTAGTACAGGTACCCGGGAGAATGGGCTGTGAACTGGCGATTCATATTGAGACCTCGCTGCACTTCGTTGATGGTGAGTGTCGTAATCCACGGCATCCTGGTCGTGCTCATGGCCGGGTTCATGATCGTCGGTGGAAAGAAGCCATCCGTGGTGGATGTGCAGATCATTCGGCCGGAGTCCGTTCATCTCCAGCGTGAATTCCCAAAGTTGGCAACGTCGGCGACGGTGAACACGAGCTCATTTTCGACCCCGGCAATCCGTAGCGACGCTCCACTGCAAGCTTCAAGTCGGATTGCTGCGGCGAATGCTGATTCGTTTTGGTCCAAACGCAGCAGCGAGATCGCCGAATTCACGGGTGATCGGTCAAATGGGAACGACGGCGATCGATCGCAGGCGACAGGCAATGCAAGTTTCTTTGGGGTCCCCGCCAATGGAAATCGGTTTGTCTATGTTGTCGATTGTTCACGCAGCATGCAAGGAAGCCGCTGGCAAAAGGCGCGAGCCGAGCTGATTCGCTCACTTCATGAGTTGGAATCGGATTCCAAATTCATGATTGTATTCTTCAGCGATGAATGTCAGCCGATGCCGGCCGGCGAGTTGCAGTTGGCGACAGAAGAGAATGTCGCCTTGGCATCTGAATGGATTAGGTCAGCACGGCTGGGTTGGGGGACGAAACCGTTGGCGTCGGTCCAACTGGCACACCTCCAGGATCCGGATGCGATTTTTTTTCTTACCGACGGTGAATTTACCGACCGCACGGCCGCTTTCTTGAGGGAAGAAAACTCTTCACGCGGCCCGGCGATGGTGAACGTGCACACGATCGCATTTCACAGTCGCGAGGGAATAAAACTACTCAAGCGAATCGCGCGGGAAAACTCGGGTCAATTCCGCTACGTCAGCGCCGATGAGGTGATTGCTGCGCCGCCGGTCAAGAAGGTGGTGCGCTAGTCCAGTTGGCCAAATATCAGTGACGCGTTGTGGCCTCCGAAACCGAAGCTGTTGCTCATGACGATCTTGACGTCCCGTTCTCTGGCAACATTCGGTGTGTAGTCGAGGTCGCAAGCCGGATCGGGATTATCCAAGTTGATCGTCGGCGGGATCGTGGAATTTTGAATTGACTTGACACACACGATGGCCTCGATGCCGCCGCTGGCACCGAG
>DUDC01000069.1:24662-34308 GCA_012959465.1 Planctomycetaceae bacterium | reverse complement strand
TCACACCCTCACACCCTCACACCCTCCAATCACCGAGTAATCTCACCATGAAATCAAAACCCGTGTCACTGCTGGGTACGATTGTGGTCTTTGCCTTTGTGTTCTCCGCTTTTCGCCCCGCGACTTACCTGGCAGGAAAGACCTTTACACAAAAGCCAGAGGTGCAGCAAGTTGCTTCCAACGAAGAACAGCCGACACCATTGCCGCGCGGAAAGGAGACGCCGAAG
This sequence comes from Planctomycetaceae bacterium, assembly GCA_012959465.1. Classification (GTDB taxonomy): domain Bacteria; phylum Planctomycetota; class Planctomycetia; order Pirellulales; family Pirellulaceae; genus UWMA-0346. Next base: position 34,081 of record DUDC01000069.1, on the reverse strand, counting down.
TGGATTTGGAAATCGCCCAGCAAGGACCACGTGTTCTTGCGAAAACAATTTCGCTGCCAACAACCGCGTAAGGCAACTCTCATGGCAAGTTGCGACAACGAGATGATTGTCTGGCTCAACGGCAACAAGGTTGCAGAGAGTAAGGAATGGCAACGTCCGGTTCGTGTGGACGTGTCCCGTTTTTTGAAATCGGGCGAAAACGAAATACTGGTGGACGGGCGTAATGCGGGTGGAATCGCCGCATTCCTGGCACGTCTAGTCATTGAACAGAATGACGGAACCCATCAAGACGTTGTGTCCGACAAGACGTGGGAAGTCGCCGAATCGCAAGATTCCGAACGATGGGCAGGCGCACATGAGCACGGCAAACTGGGTGTTTCTCCTTGGGGCAATGTGTTTACCGGCGCCCCTGCACGCTCGCAAGGATTTGAACTATTACCCGGATTTCAGATCGAGAAGTTATTCACGGTGCCGAAAGCGGAGCTTGGATCCTGGGTCTCGATCGCTTTCGACAACAAGGGGCGTTTGATAGCCAGCGACCAAGGTAACCGCGGTCTGTGCCGCATAACGCCTCCCCCGATCGGCAGTGATTCGCCGACAATGGTCGAACAATTGGACATTAAGATTACCAGTGCGCACGGGTTGCTGTACGCCTTTGATAGCCTTTACATCTCGGTCAATGGTGGCCCCGGTAGCGGGTTTTACCGAGCCCGTGATACGAATAACGACGACCTATACGACGAAATTGTCAAATTAAAGGCGTTCGCCGGCGGAGGCGAACATGGTCCACACTCGATCCGTTTGTCACCGGACGGAAAGTCCCTTTACGTCATCGCTGGAAACCACACCAACGTTCCGGCTGATTTTGACGCCAGTCGTCTGCCGTCGAACTGGAGTGAAGACCTGTTGTTACCTCGACAATGGGACGCCCGCGGGCATGCTCGAGGAAAACTGGCCCCTGGCGGCTGGATCGCCAAGACCGATCCCAACGGCGAAACTTGGGAAATCGTTAGCAGTGGGTACCGAAACCCGTTCGATATGGACTTCAATGCCGACGGCGAGTTGTTTGCGTACGACGCAGACATGGAATGGGACTTCGGCACGCCGTGGTACCGTCCGACGCGCGTGGTCCATGCCACCAGCGGCAGCGAATTTGGTTGGCGAAGCGGAACGGGGAAATGGGCGACGTATTTTATTGATAGCCTGCCGCCGTTGGTTGACATTGGTCCAGGCTCGCCGGTGGGTGTGACGTTTGGATACGGGAGCAAATTCCCAGCCAAGTATCAACAGGCTCTCTACCTGTTGGACTGGACGTTTGGAACGATGTACGCCATTCACTTGACACCTGATGGCGCCAGTTATCGGGGCATCAAAGAAGAGTTCCTATCTCGATCACCGCTGCCGTTGACGGATGTGGCGATCGGTCCCGATGGAGCAATGTACTTTACGGTCGGCGGACGGGGTACACAATCGGAACTGTTTCGTGTTACCTACGTGGGCGAAGAAGAAACGTCGCCGTCAAATGGGACGAACGCGAAATTTGCTTCCGCGCGCTCGGTGCGCCACGAGCTAGAGAAACTGCACCGCCCGATGGAAGGACAACAAGCGGTGGCTGCGGTCGATTTTGCTTGGCCTTATTTGGGTAACAAAGATCGACACTTGCGTTATGCGGCCCGCCTGGTGATCGAACAACAAGATCCCGTCTTGTGGCAGCACAAAGTACTCAAGGAACGGCGAGCAGTTAGTTTGATGACCGCAGCGGTCGCACTCGCTAGGCAGGGCAACGCCAATATTCAGGCTGAGCTGCTGGAGGCATTGCAACAAATCGATGCGGAAACGCTCTCCAAGACGCAACTATTGGATCTACTAAGGACGTACTCGTTGGTTTTCATCCGTATGGGTACACCGCCACCGGCAGTTTCCGAATCCATCACGCAAAAATTGGATCCGCTGTTTCCCGCCGACGACGATTTTGTCAATCGCGAGTTGAGTCGCGTGCTAGTTTACCTGCAATCGCCAACCGTCATTTCCAAGTCTGTCAAACTATTGGGGCAGGCGTCGAAACCCAAGCAGCACGATATGGGTGACCTGTTAGCGAGAAACGGCGGCTACGGAGGCACCATTGCAAGCATGCTAGCGAACCAACCGGAGATGGAGAAAATCCACCTAACGATGGCATTGAGAAATCTACGATATGGGTGGACGCTGGACGAACGTCGAGTCTATTTCGAATGGCTCAACCAGGCGAAGAGCCGCAGCGGCGGTGCTAGCTATCAGGGTTTTATCGACAATATTCGCAAGGAGGCCGTGGCGAACTTATCGGAGGAAGAAAAACTGGCCTTGGATGCCAAAACTCTATCGCCACCACCAACCATTGAGGAGTTACCCACACCGATAGGTCCCGGAAGAAAGTGGTTCCTTGAAGAACTGGCCGCTTTGACGAAACAACCATTGCAGGGACGAGACTTCAAGAACGGCAAACGAGCATTTGCTGCGTCGCGTTGCATTCAATGCCATCGCTTCGGTGGGCTCGGCGGAGCGACTGGGCCGGATTTAACCAACGTGGCCGGACGGTTCAGCTACCGGGACTTGGAAGAAGCGATCGTGGATCCAAGCAAGGTGATTTCGGATCAATATCGAGCGTCGGTCATCGAGACCTCTGCAGGAAAAGTCATCACGGGCCGAATTACGTCGGAAAATGACAACACCGTCACGGTGTTGATCGATCCAGTCGATCCAACAAAAATCATTGAACTGGCCAAAGCCGACATCGAACAGACCCAACCATCTCGCGTCTCGTTGATGCCAAAGGATCTGTTAAACAGTTTGAATGAGGACGAGGTGCTGGACCTTTTGGCCTACATGATGTCGCGCGGAAATCCAAACGCCCCTCTGTTCAAGTGAGCTGATGTGAAAATGTGTGGCACTGGATCTGCCAGTGTTTGAGCCGAACGCGCTAGCGTCGGGTTTTGTCGTTAGCATCGCGTGATCTTGTAAGAACCCGAGGCTAGCGCCTTCGGCTCAAGTCCGTAATGCCTTGCAACGAAGGGGCAACCCCTCACTCGTTTTCGACAGGCGGCATCAACTCGGTGAAAGCAGATAGCCCTTCTTCAATGACAAGGTGCCGATTGGCTGGCAACTCGACCAGCTCTTGGGTCGCTCCCGATGGCCAGTAGATGACAAGCCGGTCGACTTCGGTCGCCTGGGCCAGCCCAAAATGAATATCGGCTGGCATCTGCGAACGGTAGCTATTAATCGGATACAATTCTCGCACAATTTGCCGCCCGGCCACATGAGCGACGAGTTTTGCGCCGATGCCGAGCTTGTTGCTTTTGGTTCCTCGAAGAGAGACCTTCAAGTAGTTTGCTGTTGGCAGACGATTCTCGAAGATGCGAATCGAGCCACCACCCGCTTGGCGAAGGACCAAGTCGAGCCGGCCGCGGTTGCGGATATCCAACGCCAGCACAGAGCGACCGTCCGAGTCGATATCCGCACCCGACAGAAAACTGACATCCAAAAATCCGTCACCCTTGACGTTTAAGTACGTTCGATTTCGCTCGAAGCTACTCAAGTTGTGTTCACGGAAGATGTCAAACGGACTGCCTACCCAGAACTCACCAAGCTCGGCATCGAGGTCACCGGGCAATGGCACGTTCGATTGTTTTTGACATGGCTGTGACACGACAGCCAACCATAAACAGTTTCACCCATCCGGCTTGTTACGATCGCGACTCATAAATCCGGCGGTCACGTGAAGATCAAGAAACCCATCGTTGTCGAAATCAGCCAATGCCGAACCCCATGCCCACCCAGCAGCGTGAACTTGGAATTCTTTTCCCACCGGCTTGAAACCGAGGTCACCATCGTTCGTGTACAACTCTCCGCCGGCCACCATATGCCGCAATCGCTGGCGAACATCTTCCGGAAAACCCTCCGCTTTCATGTTTCCCATGATTCGGCTGCCCGCCTTGGAATACATGTTGGAGACATAAATGTCAGTGTTTCCGTCGTTGTTGATGTCACCGCAGGTCAGCCCCATCGAGCCGAAGTCGTTTTGCGCGTCGATCAACTCGCGTTCCTCAAAAGTTCTTCCCTCGCGGTTCACGTACAACGCACCGTTGCCAAATTCATTAATAACGTACAAGTCCGGCCAGCGGTCGTTGTTGACATCGGTCCAGACTGCCGTGAAGCAAGATCGACCACCACCATCAGTTTTCGTTCGATCGGTCGCATCGAAGAAGGACCAATTGCCTTGATTCTGAAGCAATTGGTTAGCCTTCATTGATGGCTGTTTGCTCTGAAGCCACGATCCAGTCGGAGGTGTAGAGCGGGTCACGTAGAGGTCGATGAGGCCGTCGCGGTTGAAGTCACCAGGTACGATGCCGGCGATGGACTCAGCAGGAGCGGACAAAGACTGCAGCAAAGCACCCAAGTTTGAGCGGCTGGTAACCTCCTGAAAGCGACGTCCCTCTTCATTGCGAAAGATACGACCGTCGCGGGGCAGTATCAGGTCTTCCCAGCCATCGTTGTCGAGATCTGCGAAGCCTGCGATGGTTGTATTCTGCGCAGTTAGCAACCCGACCAGAAGTGTGGCATGGTGGAATGTTCCGTCACTGCGTCCAATGTAAAACCGATTACCATTGGAGCGTGTATCGGTTACGAAAAGATCGGTCAGACCGTCTCGGTTGAAGTCGCAAGCATACAAGCCGCCGGTGTTCACGGTCTCCGGCTTCTCCGTCCAATTGTCGTGAAATGACTTAGGGTCAATTCCAGACACGTCCGTGACTTCCTGAAACATCGCCCTCTCGGCGTTTGCCACATCGACCTGTTGAACTTCGCATGAATGAAGCCAACCCGTTTCGCCGAGCCGTTCTTTGGTCAAGTCGTGAGTTACAACCTTGAGCTGGATCATGACTTCGAATGGCCCGCCTGTTTTTGATTGGCCCCACAGGCGGTGAAGGCACATCACCGTCCAGAGCCCCGACGCCTGTCCCGGCTCCGGGGGGGCCAACGTCATCACATCGAAACGACCTTGCGGGGCCGGATCGTCGGCAAAACGAAGACGGAATTCCATCAACCAATCGACAAACGCCTCGCCATTGACAGGGGCCTCGAGAGTCGACAAAGATCCGTGCCGATGGACATCCAATAGATCTGTCTTCGCAGCGAGCACTTGAAACGCGTCCTGCTGAATCAACGTCGCTTCAAAGTCCCCATGAAGCAAGCCGAGCAGCGCCGTACGATTTTGGTCGCGCCATGCTTCGACGACATTCTTGAAACCGAATTTATTCAATAAGTTGCCGTGGTGTTCAAGGTTCCAAAGGTATTCACGTTCCTCCTTTTTTAGCGAATACTGAACCGTGTCCGTCACAGCCAATGATGCTTCAGCTTCCGGCGAAGGAAGGGGCGCCGGATCTTCTTCCGCCGGTTGATTTCGAAGAATCCGCAACCCAAGCGCGCCAAGCATAGCAATGGCTGCCAGCATGACAGTGGCGGATATTAGAAAGTTTCGCACGGCTAGCGATGGGGTTAGAGACGAAGTCTAAGCTCACATTCAATCTTAGTGCGCAAAGTGCATTATTGCAAACAACCGCGCAGCGCCAGCCAGGCAACAGCACGCACTGGGACCGGTAGTCACCATCGATTCGATTCAACTCGTGCCAGCTGCGTGTCACACTAAATGGTGAATCCGTTTGCCTTGACGGTCGGTGGCGGAAAGGATTGCCAGACGTAAACCGATCAGAGTCCCACGGAGGCTTCACGGATGTTAGCGCAATTGTATACGTTTTGCCTGGTGGGAATCGAAGCCCTGCCGGTCGAGGTAGAAGTCGATGTTTCACCATCAGCACAACCGAAGACTCAATTGGTTGGCCTGCCGGAGGCTGCAGTCCGGGAGAGCACGCCTCGCATCGCTCGAGCGATCGTCAATTCGGGCTATGAACGGCCCAACGATCGCGTTGTCATCAACCTGGCTCCGGCGGAGTTACCCAAACAGGCGGCGTCCTTTGACTTGCCGATGACATTGGGGATGCTGGCGGCGAGCGGTCAGTTCGTCTCCGAGCGGTTCCTGGAATACGCGGTGGTCGGTGAACTCTCACTGGAGGGTAAGACGCGACCAGTACGGGGCGCACTCTCGATGGCGATGGCGGCCGCCGAATTGAAGGGAATTCGAGGACTCTTGGTTCCGGCGGAAAACGCCGGTGAGGCCGCCGTTGTTGAAGATATCGACGTCATCCCCATTGATAGTTTGGCACAGGCAATTGGATTCTATAACGGTAGCATGGACATCCCTCCCTCGCCCTCCAACCTGGACCAGCTATTTGCCACCTACGCTCAATACGACCTCGACTTTTCGGATGTTCGCGGCCAGGAGTTGGTCAAACGCGCGCTGACCATCACTGCCGGCGGTCGCCACAACATACTGATGATGGGACCACCTGGCAGTGGCAAGACAATGCTAGCGAAAAGAGTGCCTACCGTTCTTCCGCCGCTCACTCCTGAGGAGTCGATTGAGACGACACGGATTTATAGTGTCATGGGCTTACTCGGCAACAATCAGCCGTTGATGGCGCAGCGGCCGTTTCGGTCGCCTCACCATACCATCAGTGACGCGGGTCTGGTCGGCGGCGGAAGCACACCAAGCCCGGGCGAAATCAGCCTCTCCCATAATGGTGTGCTCTTCCTCGACGAACTTCCCGAATTCAATCGACGGACTCTCGAGGTGATGCGCCAACCTCTTGAGGACGGGACCGTTACCATTGCCAGAGCCCTGCGCAGTACCACCTTCCCAGCCGCGTTCATGTTGCTTGCTGCACTCAATCCGTGCCCCTGCGGTTACCGCAACGATCCGCGGCGGAACTGCAATTGTTCCCCGTCCCAAATTGAAAAGTACATGGGAAAAATAAGTGGGCCTCTGCTCGACCGGATCGACATTCACGTCGAAGTGCCGGCAGTGCCGTTCAAGGAGCTTTCCGGTGAACAGGTGGGTACTTCTAGCGAGCAAATGCGAGATCAGGTGGTCGTCGCTCGGACAATGCAGGCGGAACGATTTCGAGGACGCAAGAGTCGCTACAACGCACAGATGTCAAACCGTGAGTTACACAAGTTTTGTGCATTGGATAGAGAGAGCATAAACATGCTCAAACAGGCCGTACAGGACCTGGGTCTTTCGGCTCGAGCCCACGACAAGGTGCGTCGCGTTGCCCGCACGATCGCAGACCTCGAGGGACTTGATCGAATTGCTCCATCCCATATCGCCGAGGCGATCAACTATCGAGTGCTCGATCGAAACTACGGATAGCTCGCGTCGTCGCCGGTTCCGCTTTAACTCTCCTCGATCCAAATGAAAGCTCCGACAAGTCGGAGCACTCCGCCCTGGGGGTATCTCAGCCCGGAGGAATTCGAACAGGCTGCATAGATCCTCTTCCCGAACTTTACCGATAAGGCCGTAAACCGGGATGACTTTGTCTCCGCCATTGTCGGTCGCCAAGCTCGCTGCGCGAGTGCGGGGCGAGCGACCGACAGCGGGCTCCGACAAGCAAACCCTCAACATCACTCGAGTCAAAATTCAACTAATCTAAGTATCCCTAAGACCGCGCCCACAAAAATTGGGGAACTTCACTCTACGGTTCCGCATATGTCGCGTACTGGAATTACTCGCCGCGTGAGGGCGACATTCTCTTTCAATCACTTCTACACTCGCGGCTTGTAAATGCGATTGAAGGTGTATCCGAATCGCCCTACTTACATTCCGGCTACAATCGATAACGTTAAGGCTTATCTTGGCCCCCCTTACGATGTCCGATACCGCATGGATGATAAACGCATCTACTGCACGAAACTGATCTACAAGGCGTATCACGAATCATCCGGCCAGCAACTCGGAACACTGGTTCGGCTCGGCGATCTCAACTGGCGAGCGCCTGAAAACACGATCCGACACTTTGAACGCGGCCCGTTGCCGCTCGATCGCGAAATGACGACGCCAAGACAGATGGCGCAGACCGACCATTGAAACTCGTTCTTGCTCATAAAATAGTCGTATCCACCCCGCAGAGGATTCGCAAGAGGTCCAACACGGCCAGCGAATTTGGGAAGCTCTGATGTCGCAGGTACCTACGGGTTCGGTTCAGCCCTTCCGATTCGGTTCTGGTCACTTTCGGCGAAAGTGACCTACGATGATGGCGCAACAGGAATGGAAACGGGCGACAGACCGGTCCATTCCGGGAATGCTCGACCGATTAACCACAGCGGCCTCGCGGCTCGAGTCTGTGGCCCAATGCGTCTCGGAGAGAAATGCATGGGACGAATGGTGGACTGACACTCTTGAGGACCACCACGAAAAAAGAGATATGGGACCGCCATTGCCCACGTCGTGACTCACAGCAGGCACCACCGCGGGCAGCTTCTGTACATGATTCGGTTATCAGGTGTAGAATCACTTCCAGAAGGTGATGTGTTTAGTTGGGAAAATGCAAGGCCCTAGTCGCGGGCCACGGCCATTTCCGGACGTTATACGGCGAGGAAAGTGCAGATGCGATTAACTTTAGCAGTCTTACTAATGCTGTCTGCGGCCGAGATCTCGCGGGGCGACGTCGGACTCGTTTTCGTTGACAAGGACAATCAACAGCAACGTTCCGGTGACCGGCTTCGAATTAGCGTGTCAAGAAAAAACGACCCGAATCGTACCGTCCGTGTGTTCGTAAAGAACGGCAAGGGTGAACTGCCCGTGCGAGCCGATCTCAGGATCGGTGACCGAGGAAAACCCGAGGCGATGATCCCAGTGAAGATGACCCTCAACCAGACAAGAACTGGCTTTTATATTTCGCTCGAGATGACACGGGAGTTCGCCAAAAGAAGCGAACTATCGGTATTGGTGGATTTCACGAAGGAGGACAAGATTCACGCTGGAACACAGTATCACATTGACCTTGCTTCCTACTTCGATGATCCTTAACCGTTAACGCCGTTAACTCCACAGAATCCTCAACGCTAGTTCGGCAAACGAGCACACCACCATGAATCGACGACCCGCGACGACGGCAATCCAATTGGTCACTGAAGATGGCTAATCGTGCGGACATCAATTCATGGATTGGTCGATTCATCATGTGGGATGGCATGCTACCGTTCACCACATGGGCAGTACCGCTGCTGATCCACTGGTTGATCCCGAACAATCGAGCTGCAATCGAGCTGACAGCTGTTGCTCTTCCCATCGCTGCCTTTTTCCTTCGGTATCGATCGGGCAGGCCGCACATTACATCCAACAATTGCCACGCCGTCGTAAAGCGTTTTCAGGTTGCAGCATTTTGCCTCGGCCTCTTCGTGTTGGTGCTCATCGACGCAGTGCTGGTGCTCTCTCACGTGATGCCGAATGGCGCTACAGTCGCTTCGACCGCTGACTTGGTTATCTGGGC
>DUDC01000069.1:0-24651 GCA_012959465.1 Planctomycetaceae bacterium | reverse complement strand
ACTTTATGCAACCTACCTGACGGCGATGGCGTTTGCGATGTACCCCGGATTTGGTGGGCACGCCCCTCGGCAAGCCGTCTTACCCACGCGAGTCTGACAACGCCATGCCTCCGACCCAAGCGTAGTCGTTTCGGAGAATGGGACATTCGACGGCTTGACAGGAATCGCTTCCACAACGACCATAAAAGTTAACGATCCGCACAACGCAGGCTACACAAGTTCAGATGATCGCACCATTGGACGCCATAATTACGTTTTTTCGCGTCCCGTTTGGGGTGATCGGCACGATTTTCCTCGTTGCCTTTCTGCCAGTAGAAACGATCATGTGGTTGGTCTGCGCACCCCTTGGTGCACTCTTTCTCTCACGCGAGGGCTTTAAGGTAACCTGGCTCGGCCGGTACCCCAGTTGCTTCGAATGGATGGGAATGCTCTGGGAATGGGTTCGGGATGAATAAGCGTTCTTTCGTCATTTGTGTACAACATGGCGTTCAACGTTTCCGGCCCCTGATCTAATCGCGTCTTGTGGCTTAGTGTGAGATGATAAATCTGCTCACGCGAAGAGACACGGCCCAGGCGGCGCAGTGGCAATAGCTGGGGAGTTACACTCGAGACTATTTCGAATCGACTGGACGTTCTTTCCCGGTCGGGTCAACGATATAGGGCTCTCGAACTTGTTCGCCTTTGGACGCACCAATTTCACGCACCCAAATATTTCGGAAGCGAACAGGGTTGCCATGATCCTGCAGCCGGATCGGAAGTCGCGCCGCATGTTTACTGTACGCTGGTGGCCGATTAAAAGGCGTGTCACCTTTCAATTCAAAGTGATTGAGAATTAGCACGCCGTTGTGAATCGCCGTAATGTAGGCGGGTGACTTCAAATCTCCATCGTCGCTGAAGAGGGGTGCCGTCCAAATAATATCGTAGACGTTCCACTGACCAGGTGGTCGCATCGCATTCACCTGCGGTGGTGTTTGTTTGTAGATGGCGCCCGCCTGGCCATCGTGATAGGTTTTGTTGTCGAACGAGTCGAGCACTTGGATCTCGTAGGTGTTCATCAAGAAGACGCCGCTGTTCCCACGTCCCTGACCGGACCCTTTCGCGGGTGTCGGCGCGGACCACTCGATGTGAAGTTGGCAGTCACCAAACGCCTGCACGGTGCGGGCGTCCCCCGGACCACTTACCATGGCACCTTCGATCACTTTCCAATTAGCCGTATTCTCCCACGCCGACAGGTCTTTTCCATCGAACAACACGATCGCATCCGAGGGTGCGCCATTGTTATCTCCCGGCGCGACGATGACAGGTTCTTCCCACTTGATCCCATTCAAGAACTCATCCGCCATCACCCTTGACCCGCACAGGCCAACTCCAAGCCCAATCCAGGCCATCCCAAAAACCATCATGCAATGACGTATTTTCATTCTCGATACTCCTAGCAAGAAAGGGGGCGATCATCTCGTCACTGCGGCGCAATCAGACGAACGACGCAACGACTTTATTTTAGGCAGGTCAAACAAAGAAAACTACGTGGCACATACCGACGAGGCCGCAAGTTCGGCGAGCGATTCGCTAGCGGCGGCGATTGTACGATCGATATCTTCTTCCGTGTGAACAGCAGAAACAAAGAGCGCTTCATATTGGCTACACGGAAAATAGACCCCTCGCTGCAACAACCCCCAAAAGAACTTTGAATACGCCTTGGTGTGGCATTCTGCCGCGTGTTCCCAGCGAAGCACGGGCTGTGGGTTGAAAAACAACGTTAACATGCTACCGACGCGGTTCGTCGTATGGGGAATTCCAACGTCGCTAGCTGCCTTGGTCAATCCTTGTTCCAAGCGGGCAGACATCTTCTCTAGCCGGGAGTAAATATCGGGGTCCTGGAGTTGCTCTAATGTGGCGATTCCGGCGGCAGTCGCCAGTGGATTGCCGCTGAGCGTTCCGGCTTGAAATACGTCCCCTGCCGGCAATATGTGATCCATAATATCGCGGCGACCACCGTATGCCCCGATCGGCATCCCGCCTCCAACGATTTTCCCGAGCGTAGTGATATCGGGCGTCATACCAAATAACTGTTGCGCGCCTCCAACCGCCACTCGGAAGCCGGTCATCACTTCGTCAAATATCAACAGCGCGTCGTTGTCGTGCGTCAGACCGCGGACGGCTTTCAAGAATTCATCGCTCGGTGTGACGCAACCCATATTACCCACGACAGGTTCCATGATCACGGCGGCAATTCGAGCTCCATGATCCCCAAACGCCTTGGATAGTGCGAGCGGGTCGTTGTAGGGGATCACCATCGTGTCTTGGCTACACCCGGCGGTCACGCCGGGCGAATCGGGTACACCCAAGGTTGCCGCCGCACTGCCCGCCGCCACCAGGAGACTATCGACGTGACCGTGGTAATTGCCGGCAAACTTAATAACAACGTCGCGACCCGTCACACCTCGGGCTAGACGTATAGCGCTCATCGTCGCCTCGGTCCCCGAGCTGACCAATCTCACTTTTTCGACTGAGGGCACCATCTCGATGATCAGTTCGGCCAGTCTGTTTTCGGCGGCCGTTGGCGCCCCGAAACTCATGCCATTGTGGACAGCCTTTTCCACTGCCTGAACCACCTGGGAATTACAGTGTCCCAAGATCATCGGGCCCCATGACCCGATATAGTCGATGTATCGATTGCTATCGATGTCGTAGAGGTAGGCGCCCTCGCCCCTTTCCATCACAATTGGGTCCCCACCGACAGCTCCGAAAGCACGTGCTGGACTGTTTACGCCACCCGGCATAAGCTTCTTGGCGGCCTTGAACACTTCACGACTGCGATCGAGATTCAACATGCAACCAACCTGACACAATTTTTGAGATAACTGGGGAACGGACTTGAACGACGCGAACAATAGCGTTGCTCACACCATTTTAGCGGTTTGGACCTGTGGGTAAAATGTCCCGATGAATAGGAATCACACTTCGATCCGATGACTACGCAATCGACGATTCTTGACGGGATCGTGAATTTTAACAAAGCCGGCCGGGTGACGTCTCGAGCGGCCGTCAATCAAGTGTTGCATGCCGCGGGTATTCGCAAATTGAAGGCGGGGCACGCGGGGACACTCGATCCAATCGCAACCGGTGTGCTGGTTGTCTGTCTGGGCAAAGCCACCCGTCTGGTTCCTTATATACACGAGTTTCCCAAGGAGTACATTGGCACGTTTCAATTGGGCGTTCAGAGCCCTTCGGATGATATCGAATCACCATTGCATCCACTGAGCGATCCTCACCGCCCAAGCTGCGATGAGATCCTCGCCATTTTACCCCGGTTCCTCGGTGCCATCGAACAAGTTCCTCCAATATACTCCGCCGTAAAGGTCGACGGCAGGCGCGCCTATAAGCTCGCCCGTGCCGGGGAGGCAACCGAATTGAAGCCAAAGACGGTCGAGATCCATCGAATCGACATCCAATCATATGTCTACCCACATTTGGAATTGAAAATCCTCTGTGGGACCGGCACCTACATTCGATCCCTCGGACGCGATATCGCATCGGCGCTGAATTCGGCAGCGGTCATGACTCGCCTTAGTCGAACCGCGGTCGGGCCATTCCAGCTTGCGACTGCTGTTGCCGAAGGTGACTTGGCGGCCGGACTGGTTGGGAATGTCCTACCCTGCCAACTCGGCGTCTCTCAACTCAGCCAGCTGACCGTGGACGAAATCGAGTGCAACGCCATGCGGAATGGACAGCCCTTTCAGCCAAACGAAGCGCAAGAAAGGGTGCTCGCTAACCCCAAACGCACTCTGGAATTGGCTGCCGTCGGCACTGACGGACGGCTTATCGCCATCGTCAAACAGAGAAATGGGCAGATCTGGCCGGTCAAATTTCTCGATGCACAGGCCTAAAACCAAGCGGTGAGAAGGCGAAAATCTGAATACTCGCCTGCTGTTGGCAAACTCCTAGCAGGATCGCGGACGAGATCGCACAATGAATATTGAATCGTCGGTACCGAATGAAACAAGTGAGCTTGTCGATGCAATCGTCCTCTCTATTGTGCGCCGCAGCCGCAATCACTCTCTGTGTCTGCACGCCCGCGCCTGGGCAGACGAAACGGGTCTATCAACTGACCGTTCCAGGCACGGATTTGAAATCGCGAGCTGAGCGAACAGACTCGGAACTGGTGATCGTCGACCAGCAAGAACAAACGACGCGATATTTGCGCGACAAGTCGTTTGATACGGCCGATGGAAACTGGTTCGGTTACCGAAGTACGGCGGCGCGGCAACTCAACCGCTGGCCGCGAGACGAGCGGGGTCAGATGATGATTGCGGCATGGAATGGTGGGACTGGTCGCGCCGACTTTCGCACAAGCCGCATGAAAATTGTCGCGATCAAGTAGGGAATCACCCGACCGAAACCGGGTGAGAGTTCACAGGTACAATTGGCTCCGGAAACGGTCAAGGCGGGGATTTGGCTCGGCTCGTTTGCACAAGGTTTATTCGAGTTTCGCCGTCCGGTCGACAAGAGCATTTGCAATTGGACCATGCTGCACGTGGGCCATGACGTCTATCGCCTTCAATGTGTGGACCAGGGGGTCGCCAAAGACCTGACAGCCCTTCGCCGCAGTGGGAAACTCAGCGTCGGTCTGCGTCTGCCAGAAGCGGTTCGAGATCACCTGTGGTTCCTCGTCCCCTCGCGGACGACGCCAGGCACTTACTCGTTGAAGAGCCTGCTGGATCAAGACAAACTGCTCGCTTATGAAACCGGAGGTCAAATCCGCCTCTTGCCGCATTCCGCTACCGGCGGTACAGACTGGCGGATAGAAAGTTAACGATTCGGTCAACCGGCTAGTCGAGTGGTCCGACGACCGGTGCGACCAAGAGCTCCGTTATCAGATGGCCTAGTGGAGCTGCGAAATCAGCACCAGCGCGACTTGTGGGTGCTTATCGTTCCGGAAGGCAACGAGCGGGCCGCAGTACGACTCAAAATTCCAAGAGGAGAAACTCGCAAGCTCTCCCTTCATCGTGATGCGGGCGCTTCGATCGTCGAAATCCACGAGGTATTTTCCCGTACCGGCTACAGACGTGAGGAAGTGGCGACACAATTGCCACCGCGATCACTGTACGACATCAGCGTTTACGAAGTGATCGTTCAGTCGGTTGCCATCGATCGCACAGTACCAGGCGGCAAAATCGAGGACGTTCAGTACGCCCCGAAGAGCCTTGGCTGGTTCGAGCTGCCACCGCTCGGCGAACAGACGAACATTGACGTCTACGAACAGGCAACTGCCATGAAGAACACTGGCGTGGTGAAAAAGGATCGACCCCAAGCGGTGGGAAAAGTCGAAGGAAGCTCCCGACCCCTTGGAAGAATTGCTGAAACGAGCCAAGTAGTCTCGCAATACCTTGCCAAACTGGTAGGGAAGTCGCATCTGCCGATCGAATCGCTAGACCCGCACAAACAGCTTGCGACGATACATCAATAGGCAGACGACCCAGAAACAAAGGCCGACCAAAACTGCTTCACATATCGGCTGGTACAAGTTGAAGAATTCCGGCGGACTGTCAATCGGGTATGGAGAAAAGAGCTTGTAACCGATCTGCGGCTGCAACTGGAAAATCTTGTCGCCAAAATGTCGCACCAAATTCACTTTTGTCCAATCTTCCAGCAACATGTGCATGCAGTACATAACAATTGAATTTGTACCCACCACGGTTGCCGGCAGGCCGAGCGCACTCAACGGCAGCATGTCGAAGAGCAGATAGAGCGAAGCGAGTGTGATAATACAAATCCCACCCGAGAAAAGCGCCCAAGATGGCGTCCAAATCCGTTTGATCAGCGGACAGACGTTGGTCTCGTGCAATGCATAACCTGCCATGATGCAGACAGCTCCCAAGGCAAAGAACTGAAGCAAGTTGATCCACGAAGACCGATCTAGCTTGAGCCAGTCGCCACAAATCAACCCCAACAACATTGTGGCGAGAGCCGGGATGAAGTTGATCGTTTGATAACCGCCAGCGCTGTTGTAGTGACGATCCGTTTTCCCAAAACTGCTGAATAGCCACACGTCGACTTGATGGCCGATATTTGCGTTCTTGTGCCACCATGGGTTGATGTCGACAAGGTTCTCATCGACCCACTTCTGAGTGAGACCGATGCGTTTAAGCGCCATCTCTTGCTCTTGTTCGTCGACCGCTTCGTCGACCGCTTCGTCGGCCGTTTCGACGGCAGCCTCCGACTCGGTTTCGTCGGCATCAGCGGCCTGCGCAACAGCCGTCCCAGGTACGCCGACATTAGAGGCAAAACGATAGGCCGAGAAAGTAACCAACAAGAGGACGACGACGCCCACGGATTGGATCAAGAAACCACGTTTCCAGAACAAGAACAGGAACGTGTATCCAAGACCAATCTGGGTCAACACGTTCATCAGTGACCAATTGGTACTCGCCCCGTTTGAAATCAGAAAAATGCCGAGAAAGACGAGCACAACAGATCGAGTAAAGGCATGGAAGAGCAATTCGGCATAATTGTCACCACGGCGTTTTCTTTTGGCATAGGAAAATGCCATGGAGACACCAACCATGAACATGAACGAAGGCTGAATCATGTCCCAAAAACCATAACCGGCCCATTGGACATGGCTGAATTGTTGCTCGACGACGTCCCAGCGAATTTCGGTGGCGTATTCTCCCTGCCCGATAATCGTTGTTGCATCAGCATCTTGTAGATTTCGCGACGTCTGTAGCAGTCCGAAACCACCGAACGCCAAAGAGATCATGATCAACCCGCGATAGATATCGAGCGAGTGAAGCCGGCCTTTTTTGGCCGGAGTGTTTGCAGGATTTGTCGTTGGGCTAGTCGCTTGGCTCATCGGTCCACCGTACAAGGGAGTAAAAGACGTTGAGAGTATTTTGGATTCCAGAATTGATAAGCAAAACATGAAGGCTCCGCAAATAGCTTACAGGACACACCGGTCAGCCCTCTCTTCCATCATAAATGAACCTCTTTGCTGTTTCACGGCAATTCTTTCGGACGGAGGACTAGAGCGATGAATCGTGATTTAACGGCTCAAAGGGCGTTATACACGTCTTCTACGGGTCCCACTGACGTCTCGATTCTGGCCCCTGGTTGGAGGAAGTGCGACGGCCGACCAAGAAAACCCGTACGGAATTCAACCGGCGTTTACTTGATATCCGGGTCCCAACATTAGATCATGCACTTCTTGGTAGGTCGCGAATGGTGCCACCGACCAATCATCACACCCATTCGTCCTTTCTCACTCGGAAGAATCCATGTCGGAACGCCCTGTTCTTCAAGATCGTCGCGATTGGCTGAAGCGTTCATCCTTTGCCGCCGCTGGTGTCATCGCCGCCCCTGCCTTTCTCTCGGCCCAGTCGATTAACGAGAAACTACAACTGGCCATTATTGGCTGTGGAGGTCGTGGTGGTTCGAATATGCGATCAGTGCGTGGTAGTGAACGAGTCGTCGCGCTCTGTGACGTCAACCGCTCAAATTTGGCTAAGGCCGGTCAAATAGAACCGAACGCGAAGCAGTTCCGTGACTTCCGTGAGCTGTATGCTGAACTTCGCGAGGACGAATACGATGCGGTTGTCGTCAGCACGACGGAGCACACGCATGCCTTCGCCACGCTGCCCGCTCTGCAACGCAAGAAGCATGTCTACTGCGAAAAACCACTGGCGCACAACGTCTTGGAAACTCGCCGAATCACCAAAGCCGCCAGCGAGGCCGGCGTTGCGACGCAGATGGGGACACAGATTCATGCCGGTTCAAACTACCGACGAGTTGTCGAAATTGTAAGAAGCGGCGTCCTCGGTCCAATTACCGAAGCGCACGTCTGGGTTGGGCGAGTGTGGGGACGTCAGAGCCAGGCAGATGCCAAGAAAAACCGCGACATTGTGTGGGTCGAAGAACGACCAACAGAAAAGATGGAACCTCCGGCGGGTGTCGATTGGGACTTGTGGATCGGCCCGGCAAAATATCGACCGTACCACAAGGTCTATTTCCCAGGCCCCAAATGGTATCGCTGGTGGGACTTTGGAGGTGGCACGATGTCGGACCTTGGCAGCCATTGGAATGATCTACCGTTCTGGGCTCTCGATCTGGACGCGCCACAGTGGATCGAGGCAGACGGCCCCGAACCTCACGCGGAAATTGCCCCGGCTTCGATGACCGCCAAGTATGGATATCCAGCTCGTGGTGATCGCGCGGCAGTCACGGTCTCATGGTACCAAGGCACCTACAAACCAAAACCATGGCTCGAAGGCAAGATTCCACAATGGAATAGCGGTTGCCTGTTTGTGGGCCAACATGGCATGTTGCTGTCCGACTACGGAAAACACGTGTTGCTCAAGGGCGGAAAATCAACAACAAAAACGGCAGTAACGACAGAGCGCATTCCGGACTCCATTGGACACCATGCTGAATGGTTGAAAGCCTGTAAGACAGGCGAGAAAACAACCTGCGACTTTAGCTATAGCGGCCCGCTTACCGAAGCAAATCACTTGGGTAATGTGGCCTTCCGGGCCGGACGACGGATCGAGTGGGACGCCAAGAATTTAAAAATCCCCAACTACCCGGAAGCCGAGAAACTGTTGACTCGAGAGTACCGCGACGGCTGGCAATTGTAGTTGCCAAACCAAAATCCACCGGCACGAGGCCAGAGGAGATTTGCAAGAGTCACTGCAATGACGTCAGAGGGCCAAAGCGATAGACCTTGTCATCGTTGTTGGCAAACACGATCGTGTTATCAACGATGACCGGCGACGCGATGATGCTGCCATTGGATTCATACTGCCATCTGATTTCGCCCGTCTTACAATCAACGGCGTAAACTCGCCCCCGCGGCGTGACAGCTATGACCAAGTCTTGGCCAATCGCCAGAGGAACTTCGACCGATCCCTTGATTCGCCTACGCCAGATCTCCTTCCGAGTGGTAATGTTAAACGCACGGAGGAAACTGTCGCTGCCACCAACGTACATCACCTCGCCGACGATCGACGGGCCGCCGGCAATGGTAGGTTGGATCTCGGGGTTAAACGAGTAACTCCAGAGCTGTTTTGTATTTTTCCAGTCGTAACAAACGGCATCACCATACATCGTCGTGACATAGACCAGATTGTCGTTGACCGTAAAGGGAGCAACAGTTTCACCGGGTAGTTCGATCTGGCGTATCTCAACACCCGTTTTCAGGTTAACGATGTGCATTGTCCGGCTGCAAGCCGCAACGACCAGGATCTGGTTGTCCACAACCCTCGGCACGGCATGTATCTGGTCTCCTGCGTGAAACCTCCATCGCTCGTCGCCGCTCAACTTGTCCAAACAAATCAGTTCAGCCGATTGAGTGCCAATCAACAAGACATCACCCACCACCAAAGGTGGAGCCGAAACGGTAGCATCACAGTCGACGGTCCAATGTGACTCTCCCGTTTCGAGATCGATACAGTCTACGAACCCTTCGGCGGCAATCGCGTAGAGGCGATTGTCTTCGTGAACCAGCGGCGCTTCGTAGCCCAGATCGTCACCCTGAAATTCCCAGTCAATCTCTCCAGACTCCAACCGTACCGACATGACATGGCCTTCGTAATCAGCCAAGATCATGCGATCACCGATCACCAACGGAGGCACGGAAAAAGAATGGGCTTTGTACTCGCGTTCCAGAATCACGCCGAATTTCGGTTCGGAAAGCGGCCCGTGCTCCCCATCATCTGGTTCTGGCGTGTTTTTCAGGCCGCCAACGATCAACACCATTCCAACCGCCAGCAATAGCGCCATCAGAGAGTTTGGTAATCCCGTAGTCACTGAGAACAGCACTCCTAAGATGTACAGAATCGACTAAGCTTTCCTCAGTTTCGCTGATCATCGCCGCCGAATCAATCCGTTGTTCATTGCCAGGCCCATCTTGCCCGCTCACTCCTATCAACGCTAGCTTGGCAGCAATTACCGCTGACGACAGAAAAAGAGTACATCATTACGGAGTTGCCTGGATGCCTGACCGACTGATCGTGCGAGCTACACAGGTTGCCGAATTACTGCAGGAAAAGCAGCAGCGACTTGTGCTGGCGGAAAGTTGCACAGGAGGACTGGTTGCCGCCACACTAGTCCAAGTTCCTGGAATCTCACAGTGGTTCTGTGGATCGGTAGTCGTCTACAGGGAGCCCACGAAAACCGAGTGGTTGGAAATTCCCGCGAGCGTGCTGCAACAATTCTCAGCGGAGAGCCAGGAAACAACAGCTTGTCTTGCCGAAGCTGCCCTCGGAAAAACCAGCGAAGCGACGCTCGCCGCAGCCGTCACAGGTCACTTGGGCCCGAATGCCCCGGCGAACGACGGTCAGATATTCGTTGCCGTTCACCACCGCTCTGCTCCACCAATGGGTCGGCAGATTAGCTTACAGTCGGCAACACGCAGCAACCGACAGCGGGAAGCTGCCAGCGAGGTGTTCGCTCTGTTGATTGAGTGTATGCAGTGCGGCTGACTGGCTGTGGTAGCTTTACCAGTGCCTTTTCTGAGCCGAACGCGCTAGCGGTCTGTTTATTTAGTCGGCTTTGTGGAATTACCCCACCGGCCCTGTGCCGGTGGGGATTAAGAGTTTTCAGCACTAAATCAACAGGCCGCTAGCCTCGGGGCTTTTTGGATTCACCTTTTGAATTTACAAAACCCGAGGCTAGCGCCTACGGCTCAAATCCAGCGCAACGAAGAGGCAACTAATCTTGCCGCCACAACCAGCGTAGCGCATCGGGCAGAATTGCGCCTCCGTGAATGCCGTTGTGGGCACCAGAACCGTAATCGAATCGGTAGTCATAGTTCATGTATTTGAAAGCCGCCGCCATTTGCTTATTACCCAACGGCCAATTGCCGTGTTGATTGTCGAGATCGCCGGAACCGTCCTGCAAAAAGATCCGCAACGGCTTCTGTTCTGTCTTCCGTATCAGTGCCGGATAGTTGTGGCCGCCGCGAATATTTACAAAACTTCCGACGTGACTAAGCACTTTTTGAAAAGCATCCGGTCGCTCCCAGGCGACCGTGAATGCGCAAATCCCTCCCGAGCTGATCCCGCAGATGGCCCGCTGTTCAGGATCGTCGGT
This sequence comes from Planctomycetaceae bacterium, assembly GCA_012959465.1. Lineage (GTDB taxonomy): Bacteria > Planctomycetota > Planctomycetia > Pirellulales > Pirellulaceae > UWMA-0346. The sequence continues at coordinate 13,563 of DUDC01000069.1, read as the reverse complement.
CAAGTGATATTTTTTTTCCACTTCAGGAAGAATCTCGTCGAGCAGGAATTTGGAGTACTGCGCCGAGAGCGTGTCATACTCGAAACTACGGTTTGCTGGCCGCGGCTGCCAGCCCGGATTTTCTGGAAGTTCTTGGCTCTTATGACCCGGGTCGATGAAGATTCCGATGGTGACAGGCATCGCTTGCTGGTGGATCAAATTGTCAAACACGGTTGTCACACGAAACTGTCCTTTGGGAGCGACGTAGGCGTGGCCGTCCTGGAACACCATCACTGCGGCCGGCTTGGCACCGTCATATTGATCGGGCACGTACACCCAATACCTACGACGGGTTCCCGGGAAGACCTTACTCTCCTCCCACCGATTCTCGGTGACACTCCCTCGCGGCACTCCTTCCTGCACGAACGCGTCCTTCCCTAGTTCGTATTGGGCGTCATCGGCAAATGTCACACCGCATGACAGCGCGATGCACATGCCGATGAAGTGGATCCGTGAAAGGCCGCCAATGAGTTGGGTCGTAGCATTATTGCGCATCAATTTCTTCTTTCTGAATGTCAACTTGCTGATCTATCACGACCGTTCGTCTGAAAGAAAACACCGATCGCTGGTCAAGCACGAAGTCCTCAGGGTATACAAAACAACCGAATCATCTGCAATAACGCGTCGGCATTCAACGGACACCACGGCGCAAACCGCGTTTTTTTCCAAACCGTTCACTGGCGTTTGCGGCACCTGCGTCAATTCCTTCCATTTCCCAGTCATTCTGACCGTTGCGATTAGCCTCTTTTTGTTCAACAATAGCAGTAGAGGGTTCCATCCCCAGGTATCCCTTTCCCGAAGGTAGTAGAGATGGCAAGAGTACTACTTGTCGATGACTCGACAATCGACCGCCGAGTGGCCGAAGAGATTCTACAAGAGGCCGATCACGAGGTCTTACTTGCCAGTGATGGCAGGCAGGCATTGGATTTGGTGCGCGAACAGGCACCTGACGTTATCGTGACGGACCTGCAAATGCCGAATCTTGACGGTCTTGGGTTAGTGACGTCCTTGCAAATCGAATCACCATCGATTCCCGTTATCTTGATGACGGCTCATGGCAGTGAAGACATGGCCAATCAAGCTCTGCGGAGCGGCGCAACCAGCTATGTTCCCAAAAGCGAATTGTCGCGACTTCTGCAATCGTCAGTTGAGACAATTCTGTCCGCCGTTCATCGCGAGCAGACTTACGCACAGTTAATCGGGTATGCCGAGCGAGCGGCCTTTCATTTCAGCCTGGACAACGACCCCGAACTTATCGAGCCCTTGGTTGACCTAATCCAGCAGATGATACGCAACGTTTGCGAAATTGACGAAACGGAACAACTCAGAACGGCCGTTGCCTGGGAAGCCGCGTTGACAAACGCCGTGTACCGAGGCAACCTCGAAATCAGCGGCAAGGTTTCACCACTCGATGCGGAGGAGCGCCGGCACCTCCGCCCGTATGCAGATCGAAAGACGCGAGTTTGCGCTGAAGTCGAATCGAGCTGCATTCGCTTTGAAGTATCAGACGACGGGCCAGGTTTCGATTCCACTCAGTTTGGCCAGAACGAAGAGGCGATTTTGGGAGGCGGCCGAGGAATCATGTTGATGCGGACTTTGATGGATGAAGTCACGTTCAGTCGAAACGGTCGCACGGTAGAACTGGTCAAACACATCTCCAGTTCTGTCGACACGAAAAACGACATGAAAGTGTTGGCACGACTCGTGCCAACACAATCCGACACACCCATCGACATAACGAAACGACGTGTCAACATCGGCCGAGATCGGTCATGCGATGTCATCCTGGCGTTCTCGGATGTGTCCGGACACCATTGCCAACTCTATTTACACCTCGGCTGGTGGTACGTTAAGGACCTGCAGACAAAGAACGGAACTCGAATCGATGGAGTCCGAATCAAACGAAAGCGCATGAGACCTGGTGATGAAATCTCCATTGCCAAACACACATTCACAATTCAGTACGATCCAGGTGAATTAGGTGCCATCGGACCAACACCGCCGCCGGACCCCTGGTAAAGCCGTGTGGCATTGGTAATACAAGCACGAAGCGCAAGCTTCGTGCTTGCAATCTCTTTCCAATATCCACTGGGTCTTCCGTTGACGGTAAGGTCTTGTTTGTACAATCGGATGACGTTTACGGTCGCCAGGGCTGTTCGTCGCTATCGGGCTTCGCCTGCAGGAATTTGGCATCCACTTCTTCGTACCAGCGGTGTAACATCTCCCGCATTTCGTTTGCTCGATCTGGCTGTGTCTCCGCCAAATCGTTTCGTTCTCCACGATCGGTGGCCAAATCGTACAAATGGACATCCCCGTTCTCGAAGCGTTCAATGAGCTTGTAGCGACCTCGCCGCACGGCGCCCCCAGGAAACCCACCTTGGTTACTGTAGTGGGGATAGTGCCAGTAGAGCGCTTCCCTCGTTACCGACTTGCTGGCATCTCGCAGTATCGGCACGAGGCTCTCGCCGTCGAGAGGCTTCGGTGGCTTCTGTTGAACTCCAGCGATCTCACATAGTGTGGGTAGAAAATCGACACTGCACACGGGTAGCTCCGTCACAGCACCCCCGGTCGTAACGCCCGGCCAGGCAATCATGTACGGCTCTCGGATCCCACCCTCATACAGCCAACCCTTGCCACCGCGGAGCGGTAGGTTAGAGGTTGGCGAACCCTCGGACGTCGACAGTCCACCATTGTCTGACATGAAACAGATCACAGTGTCGTCTGCCAAATTCAAATCGTCAAGTTTATCCAACACTCGTCCAATGCTGCGATCCATGGTCTCCACCATCGCGGCATACACGGCGTGTTTCTGCAGAATTCGAACGCGGCGTTTAGCGGCTCGAGGCCACACCTGTTCCTCGTCGGAAAATTCGGCCAAAGCCGGATCGAGTTTCGCGGCCTTGCGGCGATACTTTTCCACGAGGTCTGGCGGAGCTTGAAGCGGCGTGTGTACGGTATAGAACGAGAGGTACAAGAGGAATGGATTGTCACGCGATTGCTCGATGATTCGCAGTGCTTCGTCCGTCAAGCGAGTTGTCAGATGCTCACCCTTCACGCCGTCCTTCAAACGCGGGTTCTTAAAGGGTGAAAAATACCCGCCGGGAGGGCTGCCGCGGTGATGGCCGCCCACATTGATGTCGAAGCCCTGGTTTTCCGGCCAAAACGGTTCCGCTGGCCCCAAATGCCATTTCCCAAGAAACGCCGTGCGGTAACCAACCGATTGCAGCGCTTCACCTAATGTCCACTCCTCCAATGGCATCCGGTCATTCAATGGGGCCGGGCGAAACTTACCCGGCCGCTTTCCCGCGAAAAAATTCGTCGCATCGACACGCGATGGGTAGCGGCCGGTCATGATGCTGAATCGTGTCGGACTGCAAACAGGGTTCGCAGCATAGCCGTCTGTAAAACGCAACGACCGTTTTGCCAACCGTGACACGTTGGGAGTTTCGTAGAACGTGTTCGGGTTGTTCGGTTCGACATCCATGTATCCTAGATCATCGACCAAGAAAAAGACGATGTTGGGATGTTCGACATCGGCAAGTGCCGGCTGACAGAGGAGTGCTAGAACAGCAACACTGATTGTTTTTCGAAACATGGATCATTCCAGCTGGCCAAGCAAAAAAACAGGGGAAGGAATATCATAACCGAAGCCTGGCTGTCGGACAGACGATAGCGATCTCAGATGCGCGAAAACTAAATCCGAATCTTGCCTGAGCTGGTTGCTGCACCACATTCCAGAACTTTTTCGCCGCTAACACGGGTCGAGAGACGGCAGCAAAGGCTCACTTCGATTAAGATTGAAAGCTTGTTAATCGATATCAATCATCAACAAGCTAGCCACCTGGAAACCGATAATGCAACTTTGTCAATTCACGACGCGTGGGTTCGCCATCCTGTTCACGCTCTGGGCTTGCCCGGCGAATGCTCAAACGATCGCACTATTCGACGGGAAAACTCTCAACGGCTGGGTCACCGCACAGGGTGAACCAGTGACCAAGGGCTGGCAAGTGGAGGATGGCGCGATAAAGTTGGACCGCAGCATGGGCCGTGGGGGAAATATCTTTACGGACCGACAATACGGTCATTTTATCCTCGACTTCGAATGGAAAATTGCCAAAGGTGGCAATAGTGGTATCAAGTATAAAGTAAAGAAATTCGACGGCCGAATACTCGGATGTGAATACCAAATCATCGACGATGAAGGTGCCCGTTCCGTTAACAAGAACAGCACGGCCTCGCTATACGACGTCTATGCTCCACGCGAAAAACATGTAAGGCCCGTTGGTGAGTTCAACCAAAGTCGCATCGTTGTCTGTGGTTCGTCCATACAGCATTGGCTCAATGGTCACCTTGTCCTGACAGCACATGTGGGAAGCGATGAATGGTATGCAAAAAAAGAAAAGAGCAAGTTCAACGACGTCAAAGGATTCGGTGAAAACACGTTCGGCACCATCATGCTCACCGACCACAACAGCGACGTGTGGTATCGAAACATGTACCTCACATCGATACAGCCGAAAGAGCAACGAACTCGACGCCTCGACAATCACAATCGTGTGCTCCGTCGCGTTGCCCGGCGGCGAACGAATCGACGGCACTCGTGAACGTGGACTTCGCGAGAGGTCTCGGATCCACGGTTTCCCTCGCTGACGCGTCGGGTGACGGTTTGCCTCGCTGGCCTGTAAATATTTTTCACGTCCACCGGTTGATTTCTTACTGCCACGGCGGTTAGTACTGCGGATAGTCGCTACGCATTAACTCCCAAGGAGTCCGCGCTGTGGTGAACGAAAAACCGGCCAACGCTCCTGGCAATGTAAAAAACGGCGCAGCCGTACGGCCGTGGATGCGAAATACACTCGCCCTGGCCGGTGTATACAATCTGATTTGGGGCACCTGGGTCGTCGCTTGGCCAAATGCCTATTTCCAACTGTTGCAAATCGAACTGCCCCGCTACCCGCAAATCTGGCAATGCGTGGGGATGATCGTGGGAGTGTACGGGATTGCCTATCTGCTGGCAGCCCGCTCCCCAACACGACACTGGCCCATCGTAGTGGTCGGTCTGATCGGAAAAGTCCTTGGCCCACTCGGCTTTCTCGCGGCCGCTGTTCAAGTTGACCTGCCCTGGTCCTGGGGTATTACTCTTCTATTCAACGACCTCGCATGGTGGGTACCCTTCGTTATCATTCTAACGGCAACGGTGCGAGAGGCTAGCGATACTACTCAACAGACCGAGCGGCTTACCTGGGACCGAGCCATGACTGAGGTGCTGAGCCACCGTGGCCAATCGCTAGCGCAATTGTCGCAGGAAGGGCACGTGATGGTGGTTTTTCTACGACATTCTGGCTGTGCTTTTTGCCACGAAACTCTCGATAACCTGGCAGAGGTTCGGGAGCAAATTGAAGCCCGAGCTCGAATCGCTATCGTGGTCATGAGCGATTCTCTGAACGCCAGCCTTCTGACCGAGCAGCATGAATTGCAAGACACTCACCGATTTGTCGACCCGACGTGTCAACTCTACGATGCGTTTGCACTTCGCCGCGGTTCACTGAGTCAAGTCATTGGCCCACGCGTGTGGTTCCGCGGCCTTGTAGCAGTCTTGCGTGGTAATCGAATCGGAAAAATTGACGGCGACGTCTTTCGTCTCCCCGGAGTTTTCCTGCTTCGACATCAACAGATTGTTTCAGCATCCCGAGCCGAATTCTCGTCTGATCGTCCAGCTTTGCTGGAAATCCTCAACAAAGGAATTGGCTAACATCGCGATGACGCGAACACGTAGAATGCTCATCAACACTGTATTCGCGGTGGCCCTGTTTCTTGGAATCGGGATCGTAGGACTTGCCTCTGTGAGTTGGTTTGCAAAAAAACCCGCATCGTTGGGTGTGACCGAACAAGGCACGTTGCACCCGTGTGGCGGCAAGCCGAATTGCGTCTGCACTTTCGAGGAACGTGCATCCCACTCAATCGATCCGCTATCTTCAATCGACGGTGCCGAGCCAACGGTGTTGCGAATCATACAAGATGTCATTGAAGCCATGCCGGACGCAAAGCTTGTCGACATGCGACAAGACTACCTTCATTTTGAGTTCCGCAGTCGGATGTTTCGTTTTGTAGACGACGTAGAGATCCTTTGGAATCGACAGACCGGCACGGTTCATTTTCGCTCGGCGTCACGATCGGGGCACTCCGACCTGGGCGTCAATCGAAAACGAGTGGAACGGATCAAACGATCGCTGCAAGCCGAATTGAGAAAATTAGAGTGAAGAAAAATGTCCGTTCTCACTCCATCCGCGAATTCCCTAATGTTCGAATAGCTCCTCGAGTTCTCGCAAATAGTCTAGCGTTTCGCCAACATCCGGCACGGCAACACCGCGTTCACGACCACCTTGATCACAACGAGCCAGCAAGACAAGTTCCTCATAATATTCACTTGCCTGCAGCCGGCGCCGCATGCGGCGCCCGACCGAGCCATCGAGAATCTTGTGGCCGGTCATATGGTGCTCGATCAGCCAATGGGTTCGTTCGGTAATGAATCCGTCCAATGCCTGCAATCCCGCAAGCACATGATCTTGAGGGTCGATAGCTTTGCCAACGTCGTGCAGCAGCGCCGCTAGCAAGAACTCTTCGTCGTAGGGCACTTCATCGCAGGCCAAAGCAAAGACCTGCAGGCTATGGTACAGAGCATCACCTTCCGGGTGATGTTTGCGGCCCTGATTGACTCGTTCCAAGGGCAACAATACTGCTTCATAAAGTTGGAAGCGATCGATCTTCGTCTCGACGGCGTATACCTCTGTCTCTAGATCGACGTCACGGTATTCGCGCAATAACATGATTTCAAGTTCGGCCAGGCTGGCGCGTTCCTGCGCCTTACCCGTAATCGAACTCTTTAGCACGACGTGAGCCTGATCAGCCCCATAGACGGTCAGTTCGAACGGAAATCGGTCGGTGAAGTGAATGTGAACATACGTCTTCGCCTCACCATCTTTTCGGACCTGTTTTCGCTGAACCTCGTAGAAGAACCCTTCGTTCTCTAATCGTTGGCACACGCTGTCGATCGAATCCGAAAAAACATGAATGTCGATGTCCGAACCGTCGCGCACGTGTCCGGTCAATACGCTGCCAATCAACCGAGGTCGAAAATTGGCAATTCGTTTCATCATGAAGAAGGCAGCTAATCGCATTTCACGAAGATTCGCCTGCTGCTGCTGCTGACCTTCGAACATTCGCGCGAATTGCTGAATCTCGTCGCGAATTTCGGCATTGCTGGGAAGATCGGCCGGTTTTACCCATCCACGACAAATCCGTCGGGCGGCCTTCATTTTGGCTTGGTAGTACTCGCTTTCAACGCGATCGTACATTAACCGTGCGGCTTCCCAGGCTATTTGCCGCCGCAACTTCGTACCGGACATTGACTGCGCCGTTAGCCCAATTGTCGGCGCCGGGGCATAAAGGAAAGAAGTAACTTGGTGGTAGTATACGCGAATGCCGCCATCGGCCAAGTGTAAACCAAGCGGGATCGATCGCGCCACCGCCATCATCCAGCTATTGCCGGTATACCTTGTGCTGCGGTCGACCGGACAAGATCTGTTCTTTGCCCCAGTTGGTCACTTCCCGAAAAGCATCGCTGCGAATGAAGTCCGTAAATGCTTGCTCTTCCGACCATTCGCTCGTAATCAAGTACGAGGCACCGTCACTAACGTCCTTCCAGAGTGTCGAACTGCTATGCCCTTCGGCGGCCCGCAACGCTTCGATCACGCCTGCAAACTTGTCTTCAAAATCCTGCTGCTTGCCCTCGATCACATGATAGTTCATGCCGACAGTGATCATCGTTCGTCGCCTCGCTAGATGGGTAATGGTCGTTTACGACCCATGATAAGGTATGAACGAAAAGTACGAAACCGGACGTGGCATCAGATTCGAACAGCTGAACCGATGTCCCGTATTCCATTGAGCGCTGACCGACTGTTGGTGGCTTCGTCGCTTCCTGTGGTACGGTGTTCGGTGCTCAATGTTCGGTGCTCATCGTCCGGTGCTCATTCACCTCCACCCTCCCGATACGCTTCTCGTTCAAAAGGGTTATCTCGATACGGATTCCTCCCGGCAAACCAAAGGCCGAGCGACGCAAGAAGATAGGCGGGCCCCATGAGCGGCCCCCATCGTTCGAATTGCCGAACGTGCACCATTTCATGGTCACGCGCGATATCGAGCGAAGCGTCCGACTGGCCGAGGATCGTGTGACCGAGCGTAATGGCGAGTGTGAGAGACCCTGGGGCAAGTGCGCCACAAACCACTTGACTGCGCCTCCATGAAACTCGATCGTCCGACCACGAATACGCGCACGGCCACCAGTACATAAACCGATAACGCCCAGCAACAGACCAAGCAATGAATAGGGAGAGGCCCAAATGAACGCGAGGACTCGAAGCACAATTTGCATTAGAGCGATGATCTCGATTTTGATCCAATCGTAAAAGACGGGGACCAACAACATCGATTTTATCAGAGTCGACCGGACAACGGATCATGCAGATTTTGGTGGGCACTTGTTTCCCACTCGTTTACCTCAAATCGGCCAGCTGGACACTTGGGTTCAACACGTGCTTCCCAACACGAGGTAAAAGAAGTTAACGTCGGCCAACAGGTACATGGCGGTGACAAAGGCGCAAAGCCCGATTACGGCACAAAGCCCTGTGGGCAACCATTTACGACGCCAACAGAGAATTCCGCTTGAAATCCAAAGTAGGGCGGCGACGGCGTTGAGGGCCCCGCCGAACATTCGCAACGCAGTAATCCCGCCATTTGCGTCCTCGGGTCGGTTGTCGGCAACAATGAGAGGAATGGGTGTAATTACAAGGATAAGGTAACCAACAACCCCGAAGGCCGTTGTCGCTGTGATCCACACCGGGTTGCTCCACGACTCGATCAAGAATTCAATGCGTTTCCAGCGTTTCGAACGATTCCGACGATGCTGGTGGATCAACGAATTGAGCGATTTTGACTTCCGCGTCTTCATGCAACTTGCTCTCACTCACGACAACGTTCTACGGACGTACGGCGAGACGAGTCTTCGGTCCGAAACCGCAATTGCCCAAATTAGATCGTGCTAGCTCGTGACGAATGTGCAGTGCCTAGCAAATCGCAATTGGCGTGCTGTGCCATTTGTGTGACCCGACAGTTAAGTTACTCAAGCCGGATTCAATACTCAAGGTCCGTGGAGCCGTAATGTCCGATAAACGGAGAGATTAGGATGCCCAAGCACGAGGCCCTGCCAAATGTGTGACACACATTACAAAACACTGGCGGAGCCAGTGCCACACATTAGAGCCACACATTAATGGCCAGTCGCCATTGACTCGATTCAGCAGCGACGCGAAGCGAGGATATGATTATGATAAGAGCAAGCCAGCCCGCTTTGGCCGACGCAGCTCACCGACAAACCCCACTGCCCCTATTCAGTCAACACTATGAAACTCGGTACCATCCTCTCTCTGGCACTTGGATTCGCTGTACTCTTCGGATGCGATCGCGTCCCCACGGAAGAAATGCTCGAGGAAGCCCGCTACGATCCAGAAGTCCGAGCACTCAATCGAGTTGGAAAACTCTACGAGGGGTTTCATGACTCTCACACCGAGGGGCCGGCGAGTTGGGAAGAATTGGTGCGGTTCTCAGAAGACGATGAGGGCAGCCTCGAGGCCATACAACTGGTGCGAGACAATGGTTTCGATCTCAAATGGCGCGTGAAAATCCGCGAAGTGGGGAAGAAGAATGCTCGCGATTTTGTTCTCGGCAAGTCGCGTCGAAGCCAAGCCAAATTGATGCTCGATGGCACCATCAAGTTCTAGGCTTCGCCATGCTGGTCAAGCGTCTGATCTGACAACCGGTGGAAGTGGCTCAATGGTAAGCTCCTGCCATATCCCATCTCGGTCCAGCTGAATTTTGAACGGACCTGCATCGTGGATCAGTTGCTCCAGGAACCACTTCGATGACAATATCCGTTGACCGTTGAGTTGATACGCATGGTCACCGACGCGTACGCCAGCCGATGCGGCAGCCGAGCCAGGTGTGACTCGAGTAATCACCATAGCTTGACTATCACCTCGATCGGGACGCCATGAGAATCCGATTCGCGACGGAGAACCGTTTAACGTGACGGACACTTTGAACGGACCGTCGGCATCCGAACGAAACACGTCCAACAGGACAGGACTCTTCGCCGCGTGAAGTTCCAATTGGAATCGCGACAACGATTCGATTGGATTGTCATTCAACCGAACCAGCCGATCACCCACTTGAATTCCAGCCCGCGCTGCAGGTGAATCGGCTCGAACACGAGCAACGACAACTCCATTTGAAATATCGAATTCGTCCGGCCAACCGATCCCTAACCTCGGCGGCACGGGCGGATGAGGTGAGTGAAGTCGTTTCTTGTCTCTGTGGGTCTCAGTCATCGACTCCCGTCGGTAACCGGCCAGATCACTCGCTTGAGCGACGCGCCAAACAACTGCCAGTGCCAATCGACCAATATACTCCATACCCGCCGCATTGAGTGTATCGGCGTCGTCGGTCGGACGGTGGTACTTGTCGTGCAGTCCAGTGTGGAACATGAGCACAGGGACACCGCGAGTGCAGAAGGAATGATGGTCGCTATTTGACTTGAGCTTCCATTGAAAATCCAGCTTCAACTTCGTTTCTTTGTTTGCCTGGCTGACCAGTCGCCGCAGCCCAGCTGCGGTTCGAACGCCATGAATTTCGAGTGCGCCATTCAGTTGACCGATCATGTCCAAATTGAATGCAAACACAACCCGTTCAAAATTGATGGTCGGGCGGCGAGCCCAGTGCTTCGATCCCAAAAGACCCTTTTCTTCTCCGTCCCAAAAACAGAACAGCAGGGTCCGTTGAGGCTGGAGACCAGACTCATGAATGGCCTGGAGTATTTCAAGCAGTCCGGCCACACCACTGGCGTTGTCATCGGCACCGTTGTGAATCAGGCCAGTCGGCCCGAAACTGTTCTTTGAACTGCCATAGCCAACGTGGTCGTAGTGTGCCCCGATGATGACGACTTCGTTTGCAAGGGTGTCACCGACACCCGGAATTTGACCCAGAATGTTGCGGTAACCCTTACCGAATACCTGAAAGAACTCATCGTTATCACCTGCTGGCTCGGCACCGTACTTACGCAGAAGGTCGACAAGATACCCGGCGGCCGCATATCCACCCCGCTTGCCCGCCTCTCGACCCTCAAACGAATCGTCGGCAAGTACATCCACGTGATGCTGCAACTCGTCGGATCGGATCGAAGAGCTGGCGCGTAGCAATGCTGTCAGTTCATCGCCCGACACGCTGGGGGCATGACCTATTACAAGCGCCAGCACAACGCCTTTGGTCAAGCGAACGAGAGTCGAACGAGTCATCGCAGTCCTCACAGTTTCCAAACCTAGCTTGACCGGCACGTGTGGCCGGCGTGATCGATTTCAATTCCTGGCGCAACGCTACCGAACCGATATGTCGAGCAAACGAACTTAACTTCACAAACGAGCCCCATACCGTTGCGGCTGAGTCATCGCAGCCAAAGAATACAACATTCGTCTGCAGATGCATGCGACATTGCTGGAAACCGCGAGACACCGCTTGCAGGGTCGCCATCAATTCGGCACAATTGGTCGATCTGAACCGAACAAAAAAGATCTGGAGCTGTGGCTGAGTGGTCGAAAGCGCCGGCTTGCTAAGCCGGTGAACCGTTTATCGGTTCCCTGGGTTCGAATCCCAGCGGCTCCGCTCTTTTCAAATCGCCGATAAACAAGGCGGTTTATACCGGTTCTCCGAGGTCGTTGGCAAAAAGGAAAGGTCCACCATTTGGGCTTATTCTTGCCAACGAATCCGACGACCATCGACTTTCAATCGACCTGTTGCGATTGCCTGGATCGCTTCTGGATAGGCGATGCACTCTTGTTGAAAAATGCGTTCCGCCAACGACTCGGGCGAATCACCCTCTAGCACGTTCACGGTTCGCTGAAGAATGATCGGCCCGTGATCGTATTGATTATCAACAAAGTGAACTGTGCATCCGGAGACCTTCACGCCATAGCCCAGCACGGCCTCATGCACTCGCCGTCCGTAGTACCCCTTACCGCAGAAAGCCGGAATCAGGCCCGGGTGAATGTTGGTCACTCGATTTTCAAAGTCCGCCGGAATCAACAGATGTTGCAAATATCCGCCCATCACCACCAAATCGACCGTCGCTTCACGGCAGAGCTGAAAATTCGCCTCGGAAAACTCCTTCGCAGACTGTGCCTTCTTTCGGCGGACGACGTGATGCAGAATGTTGGCATTGCGAGCGTAATCCAAGCCTGCAGCGTCCTTTCGGCTAGAGATTACCAGGTTGACGTTCGCGTCCAACTGCCCCTGAGAAATGCTCTTCAACAGGTTTTCAAGCGTCGTTCCGCCGCCGGAAATCAGCACCGCCAACGATAGGGGATTTTTCTCCTGCGTCATGCGGTAATTCCCAACTTATGAAACGACCCGTACGTGAAGCTGGCAAGTCAGTCCACCAAGTTCTATCTCGCCCGCTTCAGTCTCCGACAGCGACCCAATTCCAAGTGAAATGGCCTGACATTCCTGAATGATCACGTCGCGGTTTTCGTCGATTGCCAAAATGACCTCCTCGTCACTCGTATCGACAGCCAGCTCGATCTTGTCATTGTATTCGCAACCGATTGCCTTGCGACGATCATTGGCAAAACGAATGAGGTCTCGAGACATTCCTTTACGAAGTAGCTTCGGCGTCAATTCGGTATTGAGCACCACAACACACCCGAGCGCATGGTCGTCGGCGGCAACCCAACCCTCCTTGGCTTGAATGCTCACTTCGAGATCTTCGTTGTCGAATTCGACGTCTTGCCCATCGATCTGCAACACAACTTTCTGATGTTCGTTCAGCTGAGCAAGCAGCTCGCTGCCCATTGCCGATGCAATGGCCTTTTTCACGTGCGGCATCAACTTGCCGACTCGAGGACCCAATCGTTTGAAGTTAGGAGTCACCCGGTAGTCGATGTACTGATCGTCGTCTGTGTACGTGATCTGCTCGACGTTCAGCTCTTTCCGCAACAAATCGTCGTGGGCCTCTAACCAAGTCTGGTGTTGCGTGTCGGCGAGCAGCACGACGACTTCCGCGAGCGGCTGGCGGACTTTCAACTTTGCCGACATCCGCGAATTGCGGCCCAAGGAAGCGAGTGTTCGCAACAACTCCATCTGCTCTGACAGCTGACGGTCGACTTGATTGGAAACGGACGAGGGATAATCACAAAGATGCACGCTCTCGACGGCGCGTCCTTGAAACACGCCCGCCAAGTTTTGCCAAAACGTTTCCGCCAGGAAAGGCGTGAACGGCGCAATCAGTTTAGTCACCGTGACCAAACATTCGTAAAGTGTCCAATAGGCATCACGTTTGTCGTGCGATTGTTTGTCGGTGTTCCAAAAACGTGCTCGACTACTTCGCACATACCAATTACTCAATCCATCGACGAACGC
>DUDC01000068.1:9871-34997 GCA_012959465.1 Planctomycetaceae bacterium | reverse complement strand
TCGCGCAAGGCGTTGCCTTCAGCAACGAGGTCAGTAACCTCCCGACCGATGCCGTGAATGCTCCGACTCCTGCGGAACTCGCTGCCGCTAATGCTGCTGCTCAGGCTGATGCTGATGCTGCCGCTAATGCAGCTGTTGCTGATGCGGCTGCTGCTCAGGCTGCTGCTGATGCTGCCGCTAATGCAGCTGTTGCTGATGCGGCTGCTGCTCAGGCTGCTGCTGATGCTCAGGCTGCTGCTGTTCAGGCTGCTGCTGATGCTGCTGCTGCTATTGCAGCGGCCAATGGCGGCCTGCCGGCTCCTGGGGAGGCGGTGTTGGATCCTCTGGCTGATCCCAACCGTCTGTTCAACTTCCACGAAGGACAGATCACGGCTGCTGACGCGAATGGAGTCACCCTCATGAATCTGATGACCATCGACATGAGCCAGCAGACCCAGCACATCGAAGGAACGCATGGTGAAGGGGTGCCGTCTGACGCTCGCGTCGCTGCTGAAGCTGCTTTAGCTGCAGGTACGGGCACTCAGGCAGAAGTGGATGCAATTTCAGCAGTGATTCCTGCCCCGGGTCGTGAACTGTCATGGGCCGAACTCGGTCGCGTGTTTGCAGCTAACGGCAGCACCTATCAGGAACAAATGGCCTTCCATGGTCAAAATGATGACAGCAACCGATTGATCGGCTACATCATCAAAGGTACGGCCATGAATGGTAATAATGACAACCTCATCCCGGCCACGATCAGCGGGAACATCGGTCCACTTGAGCCGTGGATAGAGTGGCTGATCGAACCTCGTGAAAACGTGCTACAGGGCGTGATTGAAGGTACGCCTGGTAACCTGAAACTGGCGGGGGTTCGCCTCACACCTTCAGTGTTGCTTGGTATGCCTTCTGTCAGTCAGGCGGAACTGGATGCGGCTCTGGGTCAGGAATTTTCGATTGTGGGTCACTGGGCCCCGCAGCTGCCGACTCTGGCTACGGGAAGTTTCCACTGCCGTGAATTGGAAATCACCGCTCCAGATCCTGCCGCGGGTGGTGTTATCATCCTGGGTTACGAAGGTCCCATCACAGAGATTCTGAGTACCACAGCTGTGGTTGACGGAGTTCTCTGCAACCAGATCATGGTGATGGACACCCTGATCCACATACCGGCCGCTATGGAAATCCCAGGCATCACGGCCAATCGTGCAGGTGGCCTGTTCACCAGTGCTGACCTCGCCGAATTGGGGTCACGTGTACTCCCAACGAACGGTCTTGGTGAAGAAAGTTACCTGCCCACAATCGGTGCCACGTTCGCCGGTGAAGCTCGTCGAGCTACAGGCGGTCAAATCGTCATGGACTTCGTCCTGTTCATCGAACTGGCCGAAAACGTGATCGGATCGAACGTTCAGTGGGATACCAGCACGGACGGAGGTCTTAATGGTGCAGGAAACGCGACTGCTTCCAACATTCTTCCTCTGAATGCTCAGCCTGACAATCCTGCGGGACAGATCCCCAGTAACGATCCGTACTTCTCGGGTGACTACCAGGACGTTGGCGGTGAGCCAATCACCATCTCATCTCGCCTAACCGATACCGGCAATATGAATGTCAATCACCCATCCGCTCTGAACGTGTTGCTGGTTGGCCACTACAGCCATCCAAGCAATGTTGGGAGCGATGAAAACTACCATATTGTCGAAGGGGAAACGGAGTACCACCCGGCCGGTACAGTGCGAATCATCCGTGCCCGTGGACGTCAGATCGGTCTCGACCAGGCTCGCCTGGACATTATCGGTCAGGTCAAGCCACAACTGGTATCGGGTCTGGACGGTACAGCATCTGCAGTGTACGCACCAATTCCAGAGTTTGTCGAAGTGGACTTCGGCACGCTCGGTCGCTACTCAGTTCCGACGACCCCCAATGTTGGCGTCGGAGTTGACGGCGGTCTGATTGTTGGTGGCGTCGGTGGTGGAGTTGGTGACATTGGTACCTGGCTGTTTAGACTGCGAACCGACGGTGCTGCGATCAGTGTTAAAGACGCCACGGTTATTCGTGCGGCAACGAACACCATTGTTCCGGCTACCATGTTTGCCAGTGCACTGGGTACCGCCCCGCACATCGCAGAAATCGATTTACGTATTATGGGGGTACTACCAGCGGTTCCTGTCAATGAAGCTTTGGCTGCTGCTGGGGTTGCAGTAGATGAGGCCCAAGCTGCTTTTGACGCGGCTGTCGCTGCTGTTAATGCTGCTAACCAGGCCGTCATCGCTGCCCAAAATAATGATATTGCCCTTCCGGGAGCCCTGCAGGACCTTAGTAATGCTCAGGCGGCTCAGGCCGCAGCACTGAGGGCCCTGGAGCGTGCCCAGGATGATCTGACTGTAGCTGTATTGCTGCAAAACGGAGTTGCCTTGCCGACGGAAGACGAAGAACTGGCTGCGGAACAAACCGCTGCCGCTGCTGAATTAGTCTTGGAAACCGCCGTCAGTAATGCGGAAGCGGCACTGCAAGTGGCGCTACTGGGTAGTGATGCAAATGCAATTGCCGCTGCCGAACAGGCCGTGGAGACTGCAGAAGCCGCTGCTGATGCCGCTGCATTGCTGAATGCACAAGTCGCACTAAACGAAGCGACTCGAATCGCGGGATTCGTGGCAGGGTTCGGTGGGCCGCTGGCTGACCAACTGAGGGCCGAAGTCGCCGCGCTTACCGCTGAAGTTCTGGCATTAACTCCGGCACCTGCCACTCCGGCGACTCCGACTCCGGCCACTCCGACTCCGGCCACTCCGGCTCCGGCCACTCCGGCTCCGGCCACTCCGGCTCCGGCTGTAGGAGAATTGACGCTCACCGTCGATGAAGCACTGTGGCGTCCAGGCAATCGGTGGATTGTGGAAGGCAATCTGACGAAAGCGGATGGAACACCAGATATCGGAGGTTTCGTCATTGCTCAGTTGGTCAAAGCCGACGGAACTCGGATCGAGATTGGTCGAGCGACTGTCGATATTCTCCCGGTACCGGGCTTTGACATTGCCAATCGACCCATTAGTCCAGCCAGCCTGGATAACGTGAGCGAAGCTAACGACCACGTTGAGGTGTTTGCGATTTCCAGTGATGGACTACAGACCTTTACCTTGAGCATTGCCATCAATGGTCCGGCACCTCCGCTGCCTCATGAGGGTACTCAAGTTGTCATTGAGGCTGTGGAAATTCTGACTGATAATCGCCTGATCATCCATGGTTTTGCCTCGCTCAATGGTGGACCAGCATCCGGAACGGCTGTGATTACCACCGATCAGAGCAACAAGCGGTTTGAGGCGGCACTTGATCCTCCAGGTGGTCTCGTACCAGCCGGTGGATTCGACTTCGTCGTTCGACCGATCGTCGGCAATGCCGGTTTCATCCAAGGCGAGACCCTGACGGTGACCGTCGCAGGAGTCGGTTCCGCCACCACGTTGATTGACCTCACTCCTGACCCAGTCGTTGTCCCGGCAGTCACAGCTCCCGCTGTGGTTACTGCTCTGGAAACAGCGATCGGCAACGGAACTGTCGCTACGCCGGCCACTCCGGCTCCGGCCACTCCGACTCCGGCTCCGGCCACTCCGACTCCGGCTCCGGCCACTCCGACTCCGGCCACTCCGGCTCCGGCCACTCCGGCTCCGGCCACTCCGGCTCCGGCCACTCCGGCTCCGGCCACTCCGGCTCCGGCTCCAGGTGTGGTTGTGGCGACCTTCACGGGTACGGATGCCGACCTGTCGGGGCTTACCACCCTAGGAATGAACTCCTCACGTGCTGGCCGTGCCCGGTTTGACTTTGTGGTCACCGACGTGCCTCGCGAACTCTTTACTGGGACCGGAGACGCGTTCGGCGACACGGGTGCGGGACTGGGTGAGCAGCTTGACCTGATCGGCGTCGCCAATGCTCCCGGCACCATCGGTGTTGGGGACGAGGTGGCAGTGAATCGATTCTCGGTCACCCTTCGAGATGCGGCTGGAGCGATCATTCGGACCTTCGGGGCCGACAATGGACAGATCGTGGCCCAGGAAATCCTAGCCGCCGACGGGGTCACCGTGACGGGTGCTCGACAGGACGTCGTCTGGGTCCTGTTCTCGATACGCGATCAGGGTGGGGCGACAGATGTCAGCAACCCCAACCTGGTACCCGGAGCATCGACCGCGACGCTGGAACTAGCTAATTCGGATAGCCTCGGCGTGACGATCCTCGGCCAATGGAGTCTGACCGGCGACGCGAGCGTCAACGATGCACAGGGCGTGGTCATTACCCCTTCACCGTAACCTGAATCAAGACACAACGGAATGTTGCGGATGAGGCAGTGAACAAGGCGGCGTACTTTGGGTGAATTGGTTTGCTAAATAACCCAAGGAGCACGCCACCGTGCAGGAAGCTAACACAACGTCGTTGGTTTCCCACCCACTGAATCGCAGGACGTGTTGACGGAGATTCTTCACGACAGCGCCAGACGTCTTGGTTGGCCAAGCGAGCGGCGGAGAATCCGCCGATGGGATCAAGGATCCCACGGGCCGAGAAGTGTTGCTCGCCCTCTACGACGTTCCAGCCGAACGCTGGTACGTGCGCAATCCACCGATCCGAGCGAACCGATGTTCGCTACTGCTTCGACTTCGGCCAACCGAAGGCAACGGATCGAGGCCTGACTGCCTCACAATCTGACTTCAAAAGGTGGAGGCTACTCGACGGACCGAACATCATCGCCAACATCATCCCCGGCGCGAAGTTCGTCGACGGAATCAGAGAAGACAAAGTCGCCGCCAAGAATCGAGTCCACGAACGGAATCGTTTGGATAGTTTCATACCGGGATCACCAAGTCGCCCGGTTTCAAACGGTTTGGCCTGTTTTGGCCGTTGTATGAGAATGGATGTTTGGGAGGTGTGGGTAGCCTGGATGTCAGCGTTTGATACCAACTATTGACTCAAATTGAATTCATTATTGTTCGATCCACATCTTCTGAGCCCACAAACATTGAAAAATCGTCTTAGGTCGGTTAGACGGAATTACCGATAAGAAGCTAAACGTTTAGCAAGCGGTGTGGTGAGCTTCTGTGCTCACTCGGACTAGGATTGACAATGTTGGTTGAGGTTCGAACGTGAAGCCTAGGTTGTCAATGGTCCTGTTTGCCTCGAAGTTCCCCTGTTCCAATCGGACCGGTCGAGGGACTAGATGGTCTCGAGCACTGATAACGCTTCTTTTCGTGATGCTACCAGCATTCACGGGCGTTGTTGAATCTCAAGATCGTATTGGGCGAGGCGGGGAGTTGGACATTGCCCATCATCGCATCCGTTCCTTGCCACGGGTGTCGCCGTCTCGGGGTTCTGTCAAGACTTTATTCAGCCGACAGCGTCGGTTTTCCATACCGTTCCAGGTTTCCCACGATTTGACACGTCCGACAACGGCCGTCTTGTTTGTATCGCAAGATGGCGGCGTGCGTTGGCAGGTCGCGGAGAAGATCTCGGCGAAGGTTGGTTTGTTCAACTTCACGGCTCATGGGGAAGGGAACTACACGTTTGCTGTCCGGATTCTTCCCGCGACGGATAGCAACCAGGTTGTCTGGCCGCAAGACCCGGAACTGTTTGTTACTGTCGATTATACAAAGCCGATGATCACGGCGAACCTAATCCCGACCCCGTCGGACAGATATCAGATTGAATGGTGGGCGACCGACCCTGGCCTGGTCAACTCATCACGGCAGGTCCACTGTTTTGTGGCCGGCGAGGGAAAATGGTATCCGGTCCGGTATCAGGACGTGAATGTATCGGAAGACACGGGAGTATTCCGTGGCCTTTCCGTGATCGAGTTGCCTGTCGGCACGAGCCAGGTGCGGGTTTCGATCCGGGATTCCGCTGGAAACGTCGGCGCCGAAGAGGTTCGGCTTCTCCGGCAGGCCGGGCGACCCGCTGCGCGTGGTTCGGATGTCTACCAGGCAAGCCATGTCAAAGACGACTCTGGCATACGTTTTGCCTTTCGTGAAGACGACCCGCGAATTAAGTTGACGTCAGCGGTCGGACGGCAGTTGCCTCGAAATCCCGATGAACAGATACCGCGGCCCGTTCCAATGATCGAGGAGAACGCGTCTCAAGCATTGCCGACGAGGCCGATTCTCCAGCCGGCAACCGCATATCCCGTGTCCGGAACGGAACAGCAAAAGTCGGAGATACTCCCGCCTCTCGGCAACCCCCGACTGTCGATTGAGCCGACCCCGATGGTTCGCAATACGTCCGACGAGGAAGTTCTGTTACGTGCGGCGAGAAACAGCATCGCCTTGAAAGAGTACGGGACGGCACTCGAGCGGTACAAGCGGGTTCTCGAGTTAAACCCGAACAATCAGATCGCGAGGCGTGAATATGCCTCGTTGATTTTTCGCATGGGCGGCCGCGGCGCAATCGAGCAGTACGACCGTGTATTGGCAAACAGCACGTACAATCCCGATGTGATCAAGGAATTCGCGGATGTCCTGATTGCCGGCGGATTGCACAAGCGTGCCATCGACTTGTTGCACAACTTGGTTCGTGAAACACCCCAAGATATCGACGCGATCGGAAAGTTGATTCTCGCTGAACTCGACTTTGGAAACTACACATCAGCCCGCCGACGATTTGATCAGACGTTTTCCGGATTCGATCGAATAGAGCAGTGGAACCAGCCTCTGTTGGCAGAATTGCACTTCGCGCTGGGGCACCCGTCCAAGGCTCTTCCGCTGGCGGAATCCACCTACCGTCGAGATCCACAGGACATCGAATCGGCCATTTTGCTGGTCCGTGTTCTGACCCAACTGCGACGCCACGATGATGCACTGGAAATAGTGACTCGTGCGAGTATCGACATCAGCCACGATACACAGCGATGGCTAGACCTGGCCGATGAAATGTCGTTCGCCGGAAATACTGAGACCTCCGAATTTATCTACTCGGTCCTTCTTGATGGGAATCCACAGCTAGTAGCCGCCGCCGTCGGACGTTCACAAATGCTACTGCGACAAGGTCTGATCAACCCGGCAAGTCAAGCGTTGAAGTCGCTTGACGTGTCTCGCCAAAATCCGGAGGTCCGTGCCGCGTGGGCTGAAATCCACCTGCTGGCCGGTGAGTACGTTGAAGCTTTGTCACTCACGGATTCGATTTTGCATACGGATTCCAGCCCGCGGATACGGAAGCTGATGGCCGACATTCATCTGGCGATCACCGCATTAGGCCTGGCCGAAAGTGAATACTTGCAAGCGGGAGCAGATGGGGCGGATATCGAGTTGGCACTGTCTCGCCTGTATATGAAATCCGGCCAACTGGAGACGGCCGTTGCTCTGGCTCGGCAAGTGATCGAGTTAGATCATTTCAACAAGGCCGGATGGGAGCAGTATGTCGCTGCAGAAATTCGGGCGGGTGGTCAGGCGGCAGCGTTGGCGTTGGTCCGGGAATCACTCGCCGCAGAAGATTCTCCGTCGCCGTTCAGTCAGCTTCTGCATTCGCTGGTCGGGCTACTCTACGTGTCGCAACACCAGCCGGTGATTGCCAGGCAGGAGTTTGAACTGGGATATGTGGATACTGGAAAGAACCCTTCCTACGCGCCCATCGCCTACCACTACTATCACTCCCTGGTTGCGGCGGGCAGATTCCAACAGGCGGAAAGTCATCTTACCAATGCCTTAAGACAACCCCTTGTCGGTGTCGCCATGGCCCGACTCGCGAACCACGACCGCGAGTTTGAGATAGCGAAACAGATCGTTTTCCAAGTTTCCGAACGTTATCCAGACAACATTCTCGTGTTGCAGGTTTACGCGGAGATTCTGGCAAACCAGAACAGCCATGAATGCGAGGCGGTTTGCCATCAAATTCTGGAACAGTCGCCGACGAACGTTCAGGCAAAATTGACACTCGCCGGCTACTATTGGTCTAGCCGGTGTTTTGAGGCAGCCGACAAGCTGTTTTTGGAGATTTTGCGCGACATACCCGATCATCGAGAAGCAGGCCTCAACCGGGCCCGGATGATGCTTCAATGGCAGGGCAAGAAGGCGGCCATCAACGCTTATGAAACGGCCCTCTCCGTCGTTCCTCGCTCGGTTAACTCGGCCTTGTTGGGTGACTTATCAGTACTGCAAAGCCAGAAACAATTCCATAGTCTGATGACCGCCGAAGCGGTCTCTCTCAAACTCGAACAGCAAGCCACCGCACTGTCCGATTGGAGGCCCGTGAACGCCGCCTGCGTGCTGGAAACCTTGCACGAAATCGAACCCATCGATGAGCACGTGACGTTCCAGATGGCACAGCAATACAGGCGCCTCGGCCAAACGCGGAACGCGATCAACGCGTACGAAGAATTCCTGGCCATAGACCCCAATAACTTCCGGATCCAACGGGCTTTGGAACGCAGCTACTTGAAACTGCAGCCGCGTCTGATTGGCACCACGGACTTCTTTCACCAGGGTGGCCGACAAGGCTTGTCGGAAATGAGCCGGTTTCGATTTGGAGCCAAGGCTCTGTTTCCGCTGTGTGATGAGAATGAGTACTTTGCGATCGGATACTCACACCAGATCTACATGCCCAATGGCCCGGATCCACTCTTGGGAAACATCCTTGAAGTGGAGAGTCGTCGCGAATTGGCGGATGGATTATTCTTCTTCGCCGACATGGATGTCGAAATGTACCACAGCCGGTTTTCGACTCGCCCCACTTTTGAATCGGGGATTGACTATCGTGTCTTGGACGGTTTAGACCTCGGATTCGATGTGTTCCTACATAACGTTGCCGAAAACAGCGAGTCCATTCGGCAGAACCTGTTTCGCTACGGTTTGCGTCCGCGCATCAGTTGGAAGATTACACCGTATTGGAGTTTTGATGGCGAATATCAGCTCCAAAACTACTCTGACGATAACATCGTTCATTCCTTTGCAATCAACAACGATGTCGAACTGAGCCCGCCGCCGAGGCAACTACTGTTTTCCGCAGCCTATCACTTCAACTCCTTCGAGGAACAGACCGTTCGCAACCCCCTGTTAAGCGACTTGACCGGCACAGTCCATCCCTATTTCGCGCCGGCCGACTTCTCTTACGTCACCTTGGATTTTGAGTGGCGCCATTGGTTGTCAGATTTTCAACCTGGGGAACACCAGTGCTATTACGGGATTCGGTACGGAGTCGAGTGGGACTCGTTCAACGTGTTCTACAACTCGTTTGGAGCCACTTTCTATTGGGATCTCAATGCGATTGTGACCCTCTCCGTCGGCTCCGATTTCCTTCGGTCCGGCGCCTATGATAGTGCTTCGGTTATGACTTTCCTCGACATCATTCTGCCGTAGAACGATAGCCCGTCAGCCGATTGTTCGAACCAAGTACAAACGACTCCGTGAACGGTTCAACTTGGGCAGCCTGTATCATAAGACATCGGTCCTTGGTTGGGCTCATTCTGTCCCGGACACCCTAGAGGTTGAGCCGAAGACCACTCAACCAGCCTGTCTCGGCCAAGCGATTTCGCCTTGTAGAGTGCGTCGTCGGCCGCTTTAAAGTACATCTTTGCGTCGATCTCGCCAGGTTCATTGGGCGAGCACTTCAGGCCGACGCTGGCCGTGATACGGACTAGGTGTTCAGAGGTCTCTAGGGAGATTTTTCGAACCTCATCTACAAGTCGCTGGCCGACTCGCTCCGCTTCGATCTTCGATGTCCGATTCAGGAGCAGGGCGAATTCATCACCGCCATATCGGGCAGCAACGTCGTAGCCACGGCACGTTCGTTGTAACACATCGCCGACATAGGTCAGCGTCTCGTCGCCGACGCCATGGCCATGAGAATCGTTGACTTTCTTAAAGTGATCGAGGTCCATGAGCAGGAGCCCAAACGGGTGTCCGTTTCGAGTGTAATCGGCAATCGCCGCGCGAAGTGCGTCATCAAACGCGTTACGATTGGCAAGATTGGTTAGACCATCAATCGACGCTCGCTCTCTCAGTGAATCGCTCATCTGTTTGGTTCGCAGTGCCATTCGAACACGGGCTTGAAGTTCCACTCGAACACATGGCTTGGTCAGATAGTCCGAAGCTCCGCAGTCAAGCCCCTTGGCAATTTGAACGCTATCCTCACGCATGGTCAGAAATAGAATCAAAATGTCTCGGGTAATGGCCGATTCCTTGAGCCGTTTACAAACCTCGAATCCATCCATTCGAGGCATCGAGATGTCAAGCACGATGACATCTGGTACAAACTCCTCGGCTATTCGGATCCCCTCAATTCCTGACGAAGCATGGGCAAACTCATCGACAACACCGGTAAGGTAATACTCGATCAGATCGCGGGAAACTGGGTCATCGTCGATGATCAGTAACTTTTTGGACGAATTGTCGAGAACGGAATCACGCGTTGTGTTTGGCATGCTCATCATTTTCGTTCCGGTAGGATTCAAGGGCACTGTCAACGAGACTCGTGAGCCAGTTGAGTGTTTTGTTCAGCTGTTTTTCCGGGAAGTTGTTGGTGTGAATCGCTGTTTGACACTGGGCAGCGGCTTCGGTGATCAAGGGATAACCGTAATTCACCGCTGTTCCGCACAATCGATGCACGATGTCCAACATAGAATCAGTGTTCCCATCACGTTGCGCTGTTCGAAGTTCTTCCAGCAAGTTTGGCAGACGTGCCATGTAATTCTCCAGCAACGGCAGGAAACGCGGATCCGTGCTTTTTTCAGAGATCAACGCCGTCGGCCGATTTTCGTTGTCATGGCTCTTGTGCTCCATCAGTTCGGGCAGCAGTTGTTCAATCGTCTCGAAAAGCTTGGAGGTTTCAATTGGCTTGGTTAGGTATGTGCTGCAGCCGGCATCCAGACAGGCCTGTTCATCACCTGCCTGGACGTTGGCGGTCAAGGCGACAATCGGATTTTGAAACCCTTCGTCACGAAGTCTGCTTGTTGCCACGTGACCACTCATCCCCGGCATCCTCATGTCCATCAGGACGAAATCAAAAGGCCTCTTGTCACGCATCGCATCCAGTGTCATCGCAACTCCATCAAGACCATTGGATGCTGTTGTTACATCGGCTCCAGCTTCGCTAAAAATCAGTTTCAGCAGGTCTCGCGTGTCGGTCGTATCATCGACGATCATGATGCGAAAGTCCGTCAGATTGACATCCGGTGTATCCCACTTGAGTGCAACCGGTTCTCGGATGGTCAGTTCGTGAGCCTTGGGTTGCCACACCGGCGCGTTGCTCGTGATCGGTACGGTGAACGTGAACTTGCTCCCAACACCCTCCTCCGACGCCATGACAATAGTGCCTCCGCTCGACTCCACAAGTTGTCGACAGATCGACAATCCCAGCCCGGTACCCGTTTGGTGACTGGTTTGTTCATTGTGACCGTGTGTGAAGGGTTCGAAGATAACAGACTGTCGATCCGCTGGAATCCCGATGCCGGTATCCTCAACGATGACAACGAAGCAAGCTGAAGCACTTGTAAGTTCACGAGACGCAAGTCGAATGATCACGTCTCCCTCATTGGTAAACTTGATGGCGTTCATAACTAGGTTGGTCAGTATCTGTCGAAACCGTTTGGGGTCCGTCAGAATTTGATGTGGAATAGGTGTCGTACATTCGACATTGAGTTTCACCCCTTTTGAGTTCGCAGTGGTCAGGAAATCAGCCGCAACCTCAAACACTAACAAGAGAGGATCGGTCTCGATTGGGGCCAGTTCGAACTGGTCCGACTTGAACTGAGTAAAATCCAGCAAATCGGTGATCAGCTCAAGAAGCTGGCTGCTATTGCGTTTGATTGCGGATAGCATTTCGATTCGTTCTGACGGTGCGTTGTGGATATCTCCCAGCCGATATAGTAGCTCGGAATATCCGAGAATCGCTGTTAAGGGAGCTCGAATGTCGTGGCTCATCGTTGCCAGGAATGTGTTCTTATCACAAATCGCCTGGTCAGCCATGGCGTGAGATTCTCTTAGCTGTCGTTCCAGATCTTGACGGATGGCGCATTCCTTGCTCAGGGCCCCTGTGCGTTCGCGGAGCAGATCGTGGAGATGCTCAATCCGTTCCTCGAGTGCGTCCCCAAGGGGACTCAAGTCCCAAAGTTCCGGCATCATCCGATCCAAGGCACCCGCTTCTCCGATGGAAGAACGACGATTATCCGACGTGCCGTCAACACAGGCTAATCGAAATTGCTCATTCGGATTATTCTGATTCGGCATAACGCTCTCCATGCGAAACTCGGATGGGTGTTTCTGAGGGTATTCCGACACGATTCCTATCCAGCTCGGTGTCGCAACCGCAACGCGAACGGACCACTGGCAATCAGTATGAACGTCAAATGAAGTCTAGTGCGCCAACTGAGACGAGGCGTGGGATCGCCAGATTATTGGCCCCTGAATTCCGAAATCGGATCGGACTGCTAGTGCCAAACGGATGTTTTGGGGTGACACCAAGCCGCGTTGCCAGTACGGTCATGAATATCATGACGATTAGGATCTCGCATGAGCGAAGTCCAAGCAAAGATCGAGCAGCCCATTTTACATGACCCTTCGATCGCTTAGGCGAACCGCGTCTGTGCGTCCTCACGAAGAATCGCCGTCAGCACGTTCCGGCAAACGAATTCACCCAAATGTACGTCCGTCTTTTTCATACCTCATCAACAACATTCGGTTATATCTCCAGCAACGCGGCCAGCACCGTCTCCGATTCGCGATAACGGTGCGCTTGATGAAGCATGTCAGCCCAAAGCAGCCTGAGGTCACGGCGGCTCGGGTTCTTTGTCAGCAGTCGCTGAAGCAGCTCGGCGGCGGCGTTGTATTGCTTCAAGTCAGCGCGGATGTACGCCAGAAATTCCACGGTTTCGTTGTCGATCACTCGACTGCTTTGTTGCTGGGCCTCGATCCGGTCAATTTCGGCCAGCACGGAGGCTGTCGAATACCCGGTATCGGCCACGGCGTGCAGCAACGGCAGCTCGTCCTGCTGGGAGAGTCTGTTGCCCCGCTCGAGCACCCATTGATAGTGTTGTAACGCCTGATTTGATCTACCGGCCCAGGTCAGCACTCGCGCGAATTCGCTACGGAGGGCGGTGTCCGATTGCGACTCTTCCAACAATTGCTCCCAGATCGGCACCGATTCAATGAACTGCTTGTCCCACACCATCACTCTTGCCAATTGCAGCAAGACGTCACGATTGTTCGGTTGTTGATCGAGCAGTTCCTTGCAGACGCGACCCGCCAAGGCGAAGTCTTTCGTCGCCACGCACGCATCGACGTACAACTTCTTTTTAATGAACGACAATCGTGAGTTGCTGGGAAAAACCTCAAGGGCCTCAGCTGGTCGCTGGTCCGCCAGCAGTGCGGCAGCGTACTCACAGCGCACGTCGACAGGATTGGAAAACTCCTCGATCAGTGCGCGATAGCATTTGACACTCTGCGTTAGATCCCCGGCGGCTGTCGCGTTACGAGCGACAGCGAGCAACACATCTTGACGAATTTCGCCCTTTCGTTCCGGCGTGTTTGGCGAGTTGATCGAATTTTCAAACACCTCGTCTAGCCTGGGATGCACAAGGATTTCGTCGTAATGCTGAGCCGCCAGGTCAAATTCACCGCCAGCAGACAGTGCTCTAGCCAGCCGGAGTCGCAGCGGCAAACTGTGTTCCCATTGCGGCGAATGACTGGCCAACCACTGAACCACCCGCTTGAATTCCTGTTGTTGAATCAGCAGGTCGCAGGCGGCGATTAGCGTCTCGGTATCCACTGCATTGGCCGCGACCAACTGGTCGATCAAGTCGTCCATCCGTCGAAGCTGTTGAGCCGTCTTCGACTTGCTTCCGTTTGCTGCAAACAGCACTTCACGTTGCACAACCGGATCAGCGCTCCGGTCGGCGTTAAGATCAAACAACAGCGGCAAAGAACGCTCGTATTGCCTGCTCCAACACAATGCCCGCGCGAACAGGAGGTGTGCTTCGTCGTCGAGCGGCAAACCCGGCAACAGCTCTTCAAGGAAGGCAGCCCCCTGTTGGTGATCACCATTCCAGATCAGGCCTTTTGCACGCCAGGTCTTAATTCCCAAATTGTCGGGTGAACGCTTCAACTGCTCATCACAGTAGACGATCAGTTCGGGCCATCTCTTCAGCGTCGCCAACGCGGCAATCTCCAGATCAATGTTCTCACTGGATTTGTGTTTCGAGTCGGTTCGGCGGCACAATTCCAGCGTTTCCTCCGGAAGTCCGTGCGCCAAAGCCAAGCCGGCCATCTCAATTCGAATAGACACATCATCCGGGTTATTTGCGATCAACTCACGGAACCGTGGCAAGGCCGCATCGAGCCGATCGATCTGTACGAGTGAACGTGCGGCTAATAGCCGAGCCGCCGTTTTCAGCGACTGGTCGGCCGATTTCATGGCGCTCACGTTTTCCGCAATAGCGAACGATTCTGAATACGCTTCTAACCGATAATTCAACGTGGCAAGTTGCAGGCAAAGGTCCGCATGATTTCTGACTTCCGGATCGTGCTCAGCCAGATAATCTAGCGCAGTTTGCGTGGTTGCTGTGCAATCAAGGTAAGCGGAGACCGCTCGCAGCAATCGGGGGTCCGGATTCAGGACCCGCATGGCCCGCTCGACAACGTCGTGCCCAAACGTGCTATCAGTAGATTTTGCGCCATCCGGCGATACCCTGTTTTCCGCGACGAGGCCTTCCAGAATCAACGGATACCACGTTGATGGAGTTTCGTCGCCCAGCCAAGCCCGTTCGGCAAGCTCCAGCGTCCTGCCGGCATCGCCAATCTGCAAATGCGCGTCGGCCCAGCGCCGCAGTGACGCTTCACCAACGGTGGATACAGAAATGGCGCGCGTGTATTGTTCGATCGCACCAACATAATCACCATTCCAGAATCTACAGTCTCCCCAAAAAGCGGGCAGTTCAACCGAATCGGGAAATTCTCGTCCCAGCGACTGACACATTTCCAGAGCAGCGATCCAGTCCCGTTTTGCGGCGTAAGCCGTAGCGGCCAGCATTCCCGTCTCGATGCTCTGATCGCCATCGAGGATTCCGATGACGGAAAGCGCCTTATCGGGATGGCCAAGATTGAGGTAATGGGCTGCACATTCCGTGGCCACTTGCTTCGACTTGAAATCGACTTGTGAAAGTCCGGCCAGTAGCATGAGTGCTTCTTTATCTCGCTCGAGTGCGATGCCGGATCGCACGGCTGCGAGAACTGCCTCCGGTCTCTGCTCATCCGGAAAACGTACACACAACTCAAAATAGGCATCGAAAGCTTGCTGTAACTGGCCCAGATCACGGTATTGGTTGGCCAAGGCCAACATTAAACCGCTGTTTTTTGGATTCGATTCCATGATCCGCTCCAAGACCTGCAGCGCCTGCTGTTCACGTGCCACGTGATGGAGGACGTTTCTCAGCTGCACCACCAACGACAGATCGGTGATTTTTCCGTTGATAACGGCACTTGTCAGCTCATCGAGTTTCACCAGATCAGTGGAGGTGGGTTGTTTTACACGAGCTAGTTTTGTCAACAAGACGTGGTGCGGATGGGAGAACAGAAGCAGAATTACCAGCAACATCGCCAGCGCTATACTCGGCGCGCCAACCATCACCATCGCACGGCTACAGGAGAGTTTCGGCTTCTCGGGAGAGTACTCAACGAGGTGGCGCAAAGAACGTTCTGTCTCGATTTCGCCGATTGTTTTCACCAGCCCGCGTCCCTGTCCGTCAAATCGCATCACGTCAAAACTCGAGATTGACGCGTTGCGTTGTTCGTCGGAATTCCCACAGAGTTCCGCCTCACCAGTGATGGAACCGAATGGTGTCTCGATCTTAAAGGCCAGGCTCTCGCCTTGAAAATGATCCAGTGGTTCGGTGATCATGCTGAATCCCTTCCGGTCGACCGCCGTCAGGATCCCTAGATTCGTCCATGCTTCTTCGTCATAATCCCGCGGGCGCAGGGAACAGGGGAGTTTTAATAACTTGGTGACCTCAGCGGGTTCGCCACTTTTCTTCCCTTTGAATTCCTGGTACGTGGCACAAACGATGTTGTCCATCGTGAGCGACCAGAGTGCATCGCAGGTTGGACCATCGACGTTTTCGAATTTGATCCCTGTCCGGAAAGCGTTACCGGTGGGAATTCTCGATACCCTCTGCTCGATGACCGGATTGCACCTTGCCACTTTCCCCTGCACAGACACACAATGACCGGATCCTCGTAGTTCGAGCTGCAATATCCGTCCGGTTGAATGTGGCACAAATCCATGCAAACTGGCGCCGCATTCATTAACTTCCAAGCAAACCGATTGTGCTTGACAAGATGTTCCGTTGTCGTCAACCCAGGACACGGAAGCGTGTACGCGACCCGTTTGATGTCGGTACGAAAATCGCGCATCTGACGGTCTCAATCCCCTTCGAATCACAATCCAAGCCAACGCGTTTTGGATTAAGATCAGCCCACTGCCAACGACCAGTCCGACAAAGTTCCCATAAATCCCTAACCACCAGCTACACCATGCCCAGGCAATCGCCCCGCTGCCGGCAATGAAGATTAGCAACTGCGGCAGAATAGCCCGCAGCACGTGGCCCGATTGGCGACCTCGTTTACTCGTCACCTCAAAACGGCGATTCCGATTCAGGAAGGCTCGTTTCATCGCGCGAATCTGTACCCAAAACGCGGCCATCGACGCTATTTCATTCCGCACGATACGAAAATGCCCGTTTCCGGTGATTTTTAGCGCGATCCAACCGATGATCAAATGGCCGACCAGCAGGCTAATGAGCGCCGGAGTGAAGGCCAAAACGGGCGATACCCCACTGAGGACCATGAGAATTGGCGACAGGTAAAGCAACAGTTTCCCGGCGCCGGTGGTCCAACCCAGCATCGATCCTAGATAATGAAGACGCTGGGTAAGAGTCAATCCCCGCATGTACAACGGGTTGTCGTACTTCATGATCCCGAGGTTTCCCTCACCCCACCGAAGCCGCTGGGACTGATAGGCCGTCACGTCGGTAGCCGCCTGAGCGGCGATCAACCGTTCGTTGACAAAGACGGACTTCCAGCCGTTTGCATGAAGACGCAAACCGGTGTGCATATCCTCGGTGATGGTCTCAGTGGCAATCAGACCGATGTCATCGAGTGCGGATCGGCGGAAGATCGCCGCACTGCCGCAGAATATGACGGCGTTCGCATTCGATTTTCCGGCTTGAATGCAATTGTGGAATAGTTCCCCCTCCTCCCAGTAATCCCTCTGCTTTGGAGAATATGTACTGCCATAGCTGTCGAAATTGTAGAAAGCGTGGGGCGTTTGCACAAAGGCGACCGAATCGTCCGCAAAGTAACCAATCGTCCGCGTGATGAAGTTCTTCCGGACAATATGGTCGGCATCAAAAATGGCGACAAATTCCCCATCAATCTGCTCCAACGCATGATTGATATTGCCCGCTTTGGCGTGAAGGTTGTCGTTGCGAGTGATGTACTCGACACCCATATCGTCGGCCAATTGCTTCATTGCCGGACGATTTCCATCATCGAGAAGATAGATCCTATGAGGGTAATCCATCGCGATCAACGATTGAATCGTACCGCGCAACAAGTGAGTGTCTTCGTTGTAGGTCGGCAACAGGATATCAACCGTTTTGCCGGCCAACACAGGAACTTCCACAGACGGTTGGGTGTTCCATATTTGCCAGAAGTATAGGCACATCAGTGTCACGCCGTGACATTCTGCTCCGAGCAACAGCAGTGACACAACGGCCCCGTAACTGCTGCTCAAATTCAGCGTGAATAGAACGCGAGCGACCAGATAAGAAAGAGAAGCCAGCAGGCTGATTATGATCCAGACTCTTCGCACCGATTCGCGGCCGCTAGTTTGACAGTTGGCCGTCATTCTCATATTTCTGTCTCCAACATTGGCTCGTGTTGTTTGCGAGCGAACTCTCGCATTCCACATCTGTTGACCGCGGCTAGCTGTACATTTCCACCGCCGCTCGCTTGCTGCGAATCGACATACAGTTCACCAAGTTCCGACGGCGTGACGGAATGGGCAGAACGGGAAAAGTCTTACATCGACAGCGTCCCGCTGAAACTACTTTAGTTCGCATTTCGCGAACACGTCTCGATAATCACTAAGTGAATCGCCAATCGAATTTGAGGAATTGCGGAACAACAGTAAGGCAACGATGTTGATCGTGATGACGATGACGGCTGTCTCGGCTGTCCCGTTTCTAACGGCTCGGAATCTAACAACAAGTGATGGGTCGCTGCGATCTCGGGCGCGAAAGTCTTCAACGTTAGAGGGCCGATTGTCGAGCCGAATACAAAGAGCCTATTTCGCATCACTCGTGAGCCGGGGCCGCGGTTTGTCATACGCGCGTTCCATCCGGCTATCACGTAAGGATGGAAACCCCTACCTCGGGAGACGAATTAAAAACCGTTCTCGAGAAAAAATGAAAATGCGCCAACGAAGAAGCTGCATGCCTGCTGTTCGTTATCGCGCAGCAGCAGATTCCGGTGTGGCCCGTGGATTCGAACCAATCGCATCGCACAGCTGATCGCGATACGTGTCGATCAACTCCGCGACTTGCTGCGACTCAAGCACGCGCGGATCGTAGTGCAAGTTGATGCACAGCCGGCCCGGATAGGTGAATACGGAAAAGGAAACTGCCGACCTAGAACGCCAGGGCGCCAACAAATCGAGGCCCAGCAACTCGTTTTTTCCGGCCACGATGCGGCCGTCGCGTCGTGGCAGCCGGAGTTTGGCGACGGGATCGCCCAAGTTCGTGATCGTGCAGGTCAATTGGCACTGTTTCTGACGCACCATGCGTTGAAATGCCCACGGGATGCGGCGGAGCAAACGCAAGCTCAGCACCAAGGTCATTCCAAGATTGTTACGACGAATCGACTGCAGCTCGCGATTGAGGCCTGCCCGGAAGGGAAACTTAGGTGATTTTGCTCGCGAATTGAGTGAGGGTCGCCGCCGCCGCTTTGTCACCCGCAGTGCTGTCGGCCTCTGTACGATCGTTTTCTTGACCGTGGGCATTCGACAACTGCTGCCAGCCGCTGAACTTACTTGCACCGAAACGAAATCTCACATCGGTGCTTACTTTGACGCATCGCTCGATACGGCGACACGGAAACAAGTCAAACAACACTTGTCCGATTTGCTCTCATTGCAAGTCATTCTACGCGAGTCGTTCCGCAAACAGCCAAGCCACTCGCCAGCCAAACGCCTGAGACCTCAGCGAGTACTTTCTGTTGTTGGACAGACAACGCGGTGCGTGAGATGACCGCGATTCCACTGAAAGCTCCGACAAGCCGGAGCACTCCAAAAGTTGAGGCCAGATCCGTTCATTGATCTTGACGCCGCGACGACGGATCCGTACGGTCCCACGTCGGCGTATGCTCGTCGCTCAAAAATGAGTGAATGATGATCCGAGGTCACGGAATAGCAGAGGGTCTTGGCAATGGCTAAAACTGCCACAATCGCGTTTCTTACCGTCACCGCGTTTAGCGTTGGTGCTCGCGCGGAGGACTTCCGAGTCGAAACGACGGTCAAGGTCGGCAAACAGCAATACACGTTCCTCACTCTCTTTCGCGGCACCAAAGCCTACGACTTTCAACTTCCTAAAAGCGAAATCTCGATTTTCGACATGAGGAGCAAACAGGTAATACTCGTTGACCCGAAGCGCAGTCTAAGGACCATCGTTACTTTTGCCGATCTTGAGAAGTTCAGCATCGCCTTGCGAATGCGTGCCAAAGAGCGGAAGGAAGATGGCTTTTTCGGGGATATTAAATATCAATTCAATAAAGACGCCCGCCTTCCACATCAAGCGGCAACAAATGTGCTCGCTTACGCTGCAAGATCTGTTACTCCTCCGGATCCGGAGGATGCCAGCCGATACCGTAAATTCACAGATGCCGCGGCGCGGCTAGCCGCATTCAAGCCGGGCGGCCTACCGCCCTTTGTCCGCTTGCAGTTGAATGAGGAAATAGAAAAAATTGGCCAAGTTCCTGTGGAGGTGCGCCGTACAATTCATCGGTTGAATTTAGCAAAGAACGGCCGTGACGAGGTGACGGCAACGCATGACTACAATTGGCTGCTGGCTGAAAACGACCAGACTCGAATAGCCCAAGCCAACAAGTGGCTGGCACAGTTCAAGACTGTCACCTTGGAAGTCTATCTCCAGATCGCGCCAAGAGTTGCCAATGCTCCTGGCAAGCCACCGCTGAAGTGACGGTTCGACGATTTGTCTGTTCCTGCCTACATTGAGATACCGGCAGCATCGAAATAGACTATCTACTGGTCGTGACCTCGTCTCCAAGTAGTCTTCACCCGTAGTGGTCGCTCTACAGCGAGATTTTTCTCGGACGAATGAATCGCGTCAGTTACCGTAGAAGGACAATACCATGGCGAATGTGGCGGACTACTTTGCCGACCTGACGCGATTTGACCGTGAAGTCCCACTCAAGCAGATCGATGAATTTCTCCGCACCACCGACATCCCTCTCGAAGATGTTCACCGATTCACTCGTTTTCATCCCGACCGGTATCTGCGAAATCTAATGTTCAGCAGTCCAGCATTTCAAGCACTCGTGCTGTGCTGGCGCAATGGTCAACGCAGTCCGATTCATGATCACATAGGATCGAACTGCGGAGTCAAAGTGCTGGTCGGCAACTTCGTCGAAACACAATTCGAATTAGCTCCGAATCGAATGGTCTACGCTATCTCGTCGTCGATGGTTGGTGAAGGTGGCGTGACGGTTTCCACGGACAGTGACATTCATCAGATTTCCAATCTGCAATCCGAGAGCCGCGATCTGATCACGTTGCATATCTACTCGCCGCCGTTGTTAACGATGAATGTTTACTCGCTATACGATGATGTCGTACGCTCGTACGACGACCCAATCAACGAAGAGTTCTTTGACGGTGCCGGAATTTAGTACGGTGCGTCTTTGTTTGAACGGGATCCCACGGATTCTCCGTGGGCTCGTGTTGGGGGTTGGCTGGAAGCCATCCAGTCCACCGGCCAACAGAATCCGCCTAACTGATGCGCAGTAGGCCGTAGGACTTTTTCCCGCGACGAAGTACAACCACCGACTCACTGGCCAAATCGTTTTGAGTCAGTTCGTAATTCACGTCCTGGACGCGACGATTGTTCACATAGGCACCGCCCTGTTCGACGGCACGTCGAGCCTCTCCCTTGCTCTTGGCAATGCCGGCCAAAACAAAGGCTTCGACCAGTGAAAGTCCATCGTTCAGTTTCTGGGCATCGATCTGGTGGCTGGGCAATTGAGAAAAAATATCCAGCAGCGTCGCGTCGGAAAGGTCACCAATCTCACCACCAAACATGATTTCCGTCGCCTTCTGTGCCAGCTTCACGCCGGCATCGCCATGAACGATTCGTGTCAATTCTTCTGCCAACCGTCGCTGTCCGATGTTGCGTTCGGGCGATTCTGCGACCTGTTTCTCCAAGTCTTGAATTTCCTCGCGATCCAATTCCGTCAAAAACTTCAAACAATTGGCCGTGTCGGAATCGTCGACGTTAATCCAATACTGATAGAACTTGTAGGGTGAAGTTCGCTCAGCCGACAACCACACGCTGCCTCCCTCCGTCTTACCATGTTTGGTACCGTCGGACTTCAGCAGCAATGGCCATGTGAGTCCGTAGAGTTGCACGCCGTGTAGCCGCCTCGCCAAATCGATCCCTGCCGTAATATTCCCCCATTGATCACTTCCACCCAACTGCATTGAGCAATCGAACTCTTGTTGGAGGTGGACGAAGTCGTAAGCCTGCAACAACATGTAGCTAAACTCGGTATAGCTGATGCCGCCCCCGTCGCGGCTAATACGATTCTTAACCGACTCCTTCGACATCATCACATTCACGGGAAAATTCTTGCCGATATCACGGAGGAAATCGAGGAAACTGAAGCGTCGCATCCAATCGAAATTATTGACGAGAACTGCTTGGCAAGGTCCTTCGTCGAAGTCCAAAAACTGCCTCATTTGCCTTTCAATGCCAACAACGTTCTCTCGCAGTCGGTCGACAGACAACAATTGCCTCTCGTCGGACTTACCGCTTGGGTCGCCTATCATTCCCGTCGCTCCGCCAACTAAAGCGACCGGACGATGCCCAGCTTGTTGAAAACGTCGCAGCACCTGTAATCCCAGCAGGCTACCGATGTGTAAACTATCGGCCGTTGGGTCGAATCCGACGTAGACCGTGCGAGGCGTATTCAAGATGTGCGGGATTTGCTCATCAGTGGACTGGTAGATCAAGCCGCGCCACTGCAAGTCATCGTAAAGCGGATTCGGCGTCGTCATGCAAAGGTGCCCTTGCGGTTACGAGATGCGGCGATTCACTAATTCTCTTTAGGACAACTTGCAAATATCACGGCGACCTGTTTCTCGGCCGCATCTGAGTAGAACTCCTGCAATGCAGCGGCGAAATCCGGGTCGTCGACGATGCGCCCTCCAGACTGCTGGACAGCTCCGGCGATTTGCCTGACGACGTCGGGACGCTTCAACTGTATTCGACTTCCATTGTCACTGACGACTATCTCTTGGCCACCACTAAGAGTCCATTGGAGGGTCTTAGGTTCAACCTCATCGTTGTGAAATTCTTCTTCCCATACTGGCCAACGCTCGGGCAAACTTAATGAGGGCACATTCGAGTCCGCGATCAAGTCCCGGACGAATTGCGTCAGATCGTCGGCGCTGGCGGTTCCAAACAGTCGCTTCGCTGCATCGCGATCGACGAAAACCAGTTGCTCCATCATGCTCATTTTTCCAGCTACAAGCTTGACCTGAAAGAAACATCACCAATCGTCTGACGACTCGCGAGTGAGGTTCACCGCCACAGATCATCGTCAGCGAATGGGTGTGATGGTAGTATCTCCTTCGGTTTCGGCAAGGCCTGCAGAGCATATTTAGCCAACGCCAGATCTTCTTTGGTCGTGATTTTGAGATTGGCGGCTGACGCAGTCACAATCGCGACCTCGCCATCAAAGTGTTCAATCAATTGAGCTTCATCGGTGGGATGGAAATCTCCACGTTTGGCGTAGGCATCGAGCAGTAGTTTGAGACGGAATACCTGGGGTGTCTGGGCTTCCCAAAGTCCATCACGGGAGACCGTTTCCCGTATTCGGCCGCCGTCCACGCGTTTAATTGTCCCAACAATTGGATTGGCGAGAATCGCTGCGCCAACTTTCTGGGCGGCAGCGAACACTTCGTCGATCCAGACCGCTGCAACGCACGGTCGAGCCGCATCGTGCACAACCACATATTCGAACTCGTCACGGACCTTGGCCAGGGCCCGTTGAACCGTGTCCGCCCGAGTCTCGCCGCCAAGCACCACCTCGATACCGAGCACAGCGATGTTCGCTCCAAATCGCTCCATGAACTCCTGGCGATCTTCAGCCGCGATCGCAACGATGACTTGCCCTACGTCGGCGCGGTTCACGAAGTGATCCACACTGTGTAGCCACACCGCTTTTCCGTCCAAGGGAGCAAATGCTTTCTTGAATTGGGTGTCCTTGAAACGACTGCTTTTTCCAGCAGCCGCCAAAATGACCGCAAATAGAGTCATGACGAATACTCTGGCGTTTTGGAGTCGAAAAACTGGTAATCATCAGCGCTGCAGCTCGGCGGGCTATGCAACGCTCGACGATGATTATTTGTCAGCATAAGACATGAGGATCTCTTCCGCAGGCACATCACTGATGGAGTCGAATCCACCGTCCAATGCCGACTCTCCCAACCGAGTTACGGCGCGGTAGTAGCGATCGCTGGGCCGGTTTCCAACCAACTCTCGTTTCAAGTCGCGGCAAACAATGTCGCCGGCATTCTGTACAAACTCGCTTTCCTGTCGGGCGGCGTAGAGGCTCGTACACAACATGATCACTAGTTTCTGAATTCGTCCGGACAACTCCGACATGCGGCATTGGCGATCGGCCAGCTTCAGCTGATGCCTACGCATGACGGCGCTGATTGCCAGAGCGGAGCGTTGTAATTCGTCCGCGGCATACTCCGCGTGCTGCCGTAGAGAATTGGGCATCGCCGGCAGTTTCGGTGACGGAGTTGGCGTAATGTATTGCTTGCTCAACCAGAGTCCATAGGGCGCCATGGCACCCTTGAGAGCCCACAGATGAGACGGGTTTAGCGGGTTGGGTTTGCGAATTCCTGCTTGAGCCAACAGTTTACCAATCGGCTCGAAATAGGTCGTCCCGTGATGTTTGACCAACGACTTGAAGAAAGCCATCGCCAGCATCTCGCCCTCGCCCTCGTAAATGCAGGGTGCGAGGTACTCATGAACGTTGTCACCGAAGAGGTGGCCATGCAAGAATGAACGTCCGCCGTGCGTTTTCATGAATAGTTCGATAGCTGCTTCCTTCTGTGCTTCGCTACCAAAAATCTTGGCGACAATGCACTCCATCTCGCCTCGATATCCCTCGTCAATAAGTTGAGAGCACCAAGCGACCAAAGCGTCACAGGCGACGATCAGCCCGGCCAGCCGTCCCAGTCGCCGCTTCACCAACTCACGGTCGGCAATCGCCGCTCCGTACGTCTTGCGAAAGTGGCCCCATGGCAACAAGTTCGCCATCATGATTCGCATCGTGCCGGCTGCATTGGCGCACAGCGACACTCGTCCCAGATTCAAACCATGATAGGCGATCGTCAGTCCATTCCCCTTTTTTGGGACGAGCAGATTTTCGGCCGGAACATGAAAGTCGCGAAAAATGATGCCCTGGTTGTGCGTGTGCTTCAACGCGTAAAGACCATACTTCCTCAATTGAAAATTCTCGTTCTCCGCCGCCGGCAATTCGACGACCAACACGGCCGGTTTGTTCTCAATCAAGCAAACCAGACCGATCGTACGCCCGGGTGTGACATTGGTGATGAACAGCTTCTCGCCGTTGACAACGTAATGATCTCCTACCAACTCGGCTGTCGTCCTCAATGCGGTGAGGTCCGAGCCAGCGGCTGGTTCGGTGAGGGCGAAGCCTGATAACTTCTTGCCCGTTGCCAGATCGGGAAGAAGTCTCTGTTTTTGTTCTGCGTTGCCGAACGTTCGAACCGGGTCTACGGCGCCAATGCAACCGTGGACGGAGGCCAATCCAGGTCCCTGCTTTAGGGAACAGCCGAAGGCGTCAATGTCCCCGCTCCCAGGCGTGGGAGAGGG
>DUDC01000068.1:0-9861 GCA_012959465.1 Planctomycetaceae bacterium | reverse complement strand
CGAAAGCGCTGAACGGGGAACCGCTACCGGAGTATTCCTGATCCACCAAGAGTCCCCAATAACCGACGTCGCCAAGGTCTGAAAGTACTTCGTCACAGATCTTTCGTTGATCGTCGAGTATGGTCCCGGCGGCACGGTGCCGCTTGACAATCTCCAGCGAATTGTCCATCACACTCTGGACGTCCGGAGGGCAACTCACGGGCGACGAAGTAAACTGCTCGATGGGTACACCGCGATCCCAAACGGCTTGGTGCACCGGACTGTTGGCCGTTTGATACTTGGGCTGAAATAGTGACTCGACCTGGTCATCCGCGAGGTCAATTGCGCCGGTTCGCCTTGCTTCCTCGTCGCTCTTTCCGCCGAGCCTAAGGGCGGTCTCAGCGAATGACTCGCCAATTTGAGTTTCGTCTGACGTAGATCCGCTATCGAGTTGGTCGGTCATGGCCGATCTCCTGTGCCATTTCGTATTGATCTAGGCGTCTTGCCACGATCGCCTAAAACATTATATCGCCTTGGATTGCCGCGGAGGGAAATGTCTGGCTCGGTCCATCAAAATGTAGCACTGGTTCCAACCAATAGTGTCCGGAAAATTGAAGGTCTCTTGGCTCGTCAATTCGGCTCGACAATGTGTGGCACTGGCTCTGCCAGTGTTTTCTGGCCGGCAACGTGCAGAGTGCTAGGCTAGGCAACTTGTTGAAATACCGTGGCGATTCCCTGCCCGATTCCAATACACATGGTCGCTAGCCCAAACTCAACGTCACCGCTGCGCATAGCGTGCAAGAGCGTCGTCGAGATGCGGGCCCCGCTTGCCCCGAGCGGATGGCCAATAGCAATGGACCCACCACGAACATTGATTCTGTCCAGATCCCATTTCAGTCGCCGGATGCAAGCCAACGACTGGGCGGCGAATGCCTCATTCAGTTCAATGAGTCCGATATCCGAAGACGACAGACCAGCTCGAGCCAGGGCTTTGGTCGCGGCGGGGATCGGGCCTGTTCCCATGGCGGCTGGTTCCACTCCGGCCACCGCCGTCGACAAGATCTTTGCCATTGGACGAAGGCCCAATTCGGACGCACGCGTTTCCGACATTACCAACATGGCCGCTGCGCCGTCATTCAGCGGCGAGCTGTTACCAGCTGTCACGGTACCATACTTCGGCATGAATGCGGGCGACAACTCCGACAGCGCAACCATGCTCGTATCGGGTCGGACGCACTGGTCCTTCGTCACTTGTATTCGAATCCCTTGTTCATCGTGTCCGTGGACTTCGACCAATTCGTCAGCGAAGGCGTTCTCCGTGTATGCGTTTTCGGCCTTTTGATGACTGGCAAATGCAAATTCATCTTGGTCGGAACGCGAGATGTCCATCGTCTGAGCGAGAAATTCTGCCGTGTACCCCATTTGCATCGCACCCATGGATGTACGGTGGAATAACTTGGGATTGAGGTCGATGCCGTGGTCCATCGGCACGTGCTGCATGTGTTCAAAACCGCCCACGATGTGAACATCCTCCGCGCCGGCAGCGATCGAGTGAGCCGCCTGGTTTAACGCTTGCAAGCTCGATCCACAGAGTCGGTTAATGGTGGCACCGCCGGCCGAAATCGGTCCGCCCGACATGAGTCCAATGATCCGGGCGGCATTCAGTCCCTGTTCCTTGGTTTGTTGCGTGCAGCCCAGCACAATGTCTTCGATAATTTCCGGATCGATACCCGTCCGCTCGATCAGCGCCTTGATGCATACCGCGGCCAAGTCGTCACCTCGCACCTTGCGGTAGACACCACGCTCGACGTGTGCTCTGCCGATCGGCGTTCGTACACAATCTACAACGACGGCAGTTTTCATTTTTTGATCCTTTTCGGATATCGCGTTGGGCAGCCTTGTTGAACGACTCGGATGTTCAGCATTGAATCGGATTACTTCGGATAAAACTGCCGGCCGTTCTTCGCCATTGCCGACAACATCTCGGTGGGTTGGTACCGGGTCGCGATCTCCTGCATGGTCTCGCAGTCGGCCAGCAACTTATCCGCTCCGACTTGGTCCGCCCAATGCAGTAGGCCACCTCGGAACGGAGGAAACCCAATGCCGAAGATCAGGCCCAGGTCGACATCGCGAGGGTCTCTAACCAACTCCTCTTCCAGGACACGTGTGGCTTCTAACAGCATCGGAACGAATAGACGCGACTCGATCTGTTCGTCTGAGGGAATGTCAGTTGGTCGGACATATTGTGAAGCAATATCTTGAAACTCGGGGTTCACTTGGAGACGTCCGCGTTTACGTTTGCCCTGATGCATGTAGAACCCTTGTCCGGATTTGGCACCCAGCCATCCTCTCTTGACAAGTGCAGGTAAAATTGGCGAAGCAACGATGCGGTCGGGAAACGCCTCCAACATTACGCGACCGGCGTACAATGCCGTATCTAAACCGACCATGTCGTACAGTTCGATCGGGCCCATCGGCATGCCAAACCGCTTGGCAACACGGTCGATGTGTGCGATTTCTACACCGTTCTGAACGAGCTGAATCGCTTCATTCATGTAGGGGAACAACAGTCTATTCACGAGGAAGCCAGGGCCGTCACGCAGCACGATTGGCATTTTCCCAATTCGCTTCGCATGGGTAACCGCCCGCGCCACGGTCTCGTCACTGGTCGCCTCGCCCCGAATCACCTCGACCAACTTCATTCGACGAACAGGATTGAAAAAATGAAGCCCGCAGAAGTTCTCCGGCCGTTTCAGGCCTGCGGCCAACTGAGTGATTGGAATCGTCGACGTATTCGATGCGAGGATCGTTTGTTCGTCCAGTTGTGGTTCGATTTTGGCGTAGAGTTGCCGCTTTACCTCAGCATTCTCGACGATCGCCTCGACAACTAAATCGACACCTGACCACTGGTCCGCTGCGCGACGGAGGAAACGCGTGTAATGCAACATGCGATCTGGATCGGCAGATTTGGTTTGCCGATTGTAGGCGACTTCTTCCAAGACGTTCGCGATGCCGGCATCGAGTGCGTCGTCCGACGCGTCGGCGAGAGCAACTGAAACTTGCCGTTTTACATTGGCAGCGGCGATGCCAGCGCCCATGATCCCGGAACCGATAACACACACGCTATCGATCGCTTCGGCGTCATAATGTCCGTCAACACCCCCATCCTTCTTGTTTCGTTCGGTGAGCAGAAACACGTTGATGAGCGACCGGTTGACCGATGAACCGAACAACGACGCCATCGTTTCAGCCT
Source organism: Planctomycetaceae bacterium (assembly GCA_012959465.1). Classification (GTDB taxonomy): domain Bacteria; phylum Planctomycetota; class Planctomycetia; order Pirellulales; family Pirellulaceae; genus UWMA-0346. The sequence goes on along the minus strand of DUDC01000068.1, from coordinate 6,629 downwards.
CTTTCTCGCAGGCTTGTTCGATGTCCATGCCAGCGGTTTCCAACATTGTCTCCAAGGCGGCTTCCGGCGCGGGGTACTGGCCCTTCGTTTGCTGGCGAATGTAGCCCGACGCGGTAACTCCCAAAAATCCCATCTCGACGTCATTGCCCGGCAGTGGGGCGGACCAACGCTGTCGATCGGCAAGATACGCCTTGGTCTGCTGCTCTTCCCGCACCATGCGTACGGCTGACTCCAAGAGCAGTTCGGGGCTTACGATATCGTCTGCTAGACCCATCTTCCAAGCTGCTTGATCATCGATCGACTCTCCGCCAGTGATCATCTCAATGGCGTTGTAGAGCCCGATCATGCGAGGTACACGAGCCGTGCCACCCCATCCGGGAAATAACCCGAGTTTGACTTCGGGGAAGCCCAATTGAGTTTTGGGGCCGGTTGTCATGATTCGACGGTCGCACCACGTCGCTAGTTCCGCACCACCGCCGAGGCAGATCCCGTCGATTGCAGCCACCGTGACGTAGCGAGCAGTCGCCAAACGCATAAACAGTTGTTGACCTCGACGACTAGCGGCAATCGTCTTCTCTTCACCCATGTCAAAGGACGCAGCAAATTCCCGAATGTCCGCACCGGCAATGAACATCCCGGGCTTCCCAGAGATGATGACCAGGCCACGAACACTTGTGTCGCCATCGACTTCGTTTAGTCGTTCTTCAAGCTCGTCAAGGACCGCCGATGACAAGATGTTCGCCGACCGCTCGGGATGGTCCAACGTCAGCAGGGCCACATCGGTTTCTGGTCGCGTCAAGTGAATGGTCGAAACAGTCATGAATCGTTGTCTTTCTCGAGGGTTCAATCTCTTCGCAGCGCCCACAGCGGCTCGCCGCAAGAATAGAGAACATTGAGGCAGTCCCCGGCTCGCTGGCAATTACCGAGAAAATGCTACCGGTTCGCAGGGGATGGGGAAACCCCGTCTTGCCGCAGCCCAGTGGGGATCCTAGGGCCGAAACGACTCAAACGAGGCTGGTTGGACATGATTTAGGTCGACTTCGTGCGGCTGTGACGGTGCCAGACTCCGGGCCACGGACTGCCACGCCACTTTCTGCTCGGCAAACGAGGCGGTGGTTGAAATCGAGCGAGGATAAGATCCCTCGGGCAAAACGCCGTCCTCCACCCACGCGTTGAGTGCCTGCAACGCAAGTCGTCCCACGTCCACTCGGTCGTCCAACATTCGCACCAAAATGTACGCAAGCTGCGGGTCCTTCAACTGACGTATGCTGTCCAGCAGTGCGCGACGGACTTGAGCATTCCGTTCACGTGCCAGTCGTTCCAATGCTTGAGTCCCCCGTTCGTCGTCGAATTGGACCAAGGCAAGAGCCGCAGAGATTCGAAGGCGGCGGTCACCGACCGACAAAAATGTAGCTACCCAGGGGACGTGTTCACGGTCACCTGTGGAGGCAAGGGCCAGCAGTGCTTTGCCAGCGGTTCGGTGATCCGATCCGCGTGTCAGGCGTTGGAGATGCTGTACTACGAAGGCTGCCGTCTTACGATCGTCAACCAGTGGATATTCAGCCAAATGATCGCAAGCCGCTTGCCAGGATGGACTGTGATCTCCGTTCAGCACGGGCTGCAAAATGAGGAAACGCCCGACATCATCGGCGCCCATGGCGGCAATAAGCAATGGCCATACCGCCGGCATCCGCCAGTCGCCGACCGTCTTAATTATCTTTTTTGCCTGCCTCGTATTCATCTCTCGCTGCTCAATCGATGCGACGACCTTCGCTAGTGCCGCCGCACGCTTTGACGGTTCGGCTTTCTGCAGTTGTTCGATCGATGAATCTAAATCGACGGCGACGAGACGCACGTGTTCCAAACGGGTCGGTGTACCGAAAAAGTATGCGAACGATTGTTCAAGTCGACGAATCACCTTTGCTCTATCACTTCGCGTGGCGCCAGGAAGAAACGTCTCGGGTTGCAATTCCCATTTCTGAGCTAGAACGGACTTGGCGTTGTCACGAATTACAAAGACATTGGATTTCATGGCGTTCAGTAGCAGTGGCCCAGCACGCTCGACAGGCCAACTCAATATGGCATTAATGGCCGCTTCTTGAACTTGCGCGCTACGATCGACAATCATTTCCGAGACAACCCGTTCGGCAATCGGCCGTTCGTCGCTCGCAGTCGCCGTCGCCACCGCTTCGCGTACCCGCCATGATGGATCGTCGGCCATCTCATAGACCCGGTCGAAAAAACCGTGGTGCGCAAAGGCCGTCGCAATCGAACTTCTCACCAGCTCTGACCCTCCTTTGACAACACTCTGGAGATCCTCGAGTGCGAGCGTCGCATCCGCAGAAATCATGGCGCGAGCCGCCGCTTGCTGAACTCGATAATGCGGATCCAACATCATCTTTGAGATCCTGGGATACGATCCGGGAATCGGCCGGATCGCCAAGACGCGGAGAGCCGTCTCACGGATCCTCTGTTCGGATTGTTCGAGGAGAACCAAAACTTCGTTTGGAGGAATTCTCGTAGCGGTCGGACTCTCCGGATCGGTCGGACTCTCCCATGCTTCCAAAGCGGCCAATTGGACCGGCTTGGCGCTGTTCGAAAGAACGGCGCCAAACAGTGGCTCTTCATCAACGGAACGGTAGACAACCAAGTTGCGTATCGCTTCCGCAGCCAAAGCCGCAGTGCTGGGTGGCGGGCGTTTCTTCGGCGTACCCAACGTATCCGCGAGAGCGTATTCCCTGAGACGGCTGATCGTCCGCTCGCCATTCGCTAACGCGTCGGTTTCCATGGCCGCACAGCGAATGGCTGTCGGTAGTTGCTCATCCACAACTATGTGTTGCATGCGATCCATCGCATCTTGATCGCCCTCTCGTGCCAGTGCGATAAGAGTGTGGGCACTCGCGACACGAACGTTCATGTCCCGATCCGCCAGCAGTGGTTCGGCGAGCCGACGTAACGTTGTCAACTGCTGGGGCCTAGCCAACTTCAAGTCATCTTGAAGCAGTTCGACACGTCGGTTTCGCCATCTCCAGCCCAGTTCACTGCTCCCCTCCAAATCCATTCGCCAGCCAAAAACACGTCCGCTCGAACTCTGCCGCAGCGTTGGTTCATCAACGCCCAATCCCGAAACGAGCGACGTCGCATCCTCTGGGAGGTGCACTGATACTCTCGATTCACTTGGTGGCCGTTGAGTCGTTTTCAGCTGCGAGACAAGGTTTCCTATTCTGTTTGATACCGGCAGAGAATGCGGCGCTCGTTCAGTCGCTTCGATGGGCGACTGTGAAACGGAGGTGTTGGGATCGGAACGGCAACCCGACAATACGATCAGGCACATCAGGATGAGCGTGACTGGCTCTCCCTTCCGTACCCAAGGTGAGGCTCGCCTTCCATGGCGCTCCATAGCGTTTCCTTTCACCCATCCAACGACGCGAGCGCCAACTGTCTTTCAGATGGTTGAGCGGCAACCCGTCGACAAATTCGCCGATGTACATCCGGTCGGACACGAGAACTCGTCATGATCGGCTATTAGCAGAACAGATGTGATCCATCAAGACAGATCGCTGCTCAACCGACGTGGAGCGTCGGGCCGTTGGGAAGGTAATTCGAGACGAGAGACCGCAATACTACGGGAATATCGGGTCCGTAGTTGGCGTGGCTGTGGTTGCACCCGGGCGAACTCGCTCCAGGTCGCCACGACGCAGTTTTACGTCACGCAGCAGAGCGTCGGTCTGCACATTCTCACCATCGGCCGATTCCTTGAGCCTATTCAATGCGGCGGTCAGATCCTGGTACGCTTGCACTTCGTCTTTAAAATGCTTGACTCCGGGAATCTGCGCGAGCCTCGTCCCGTCCATCGCTCGGCGGGCGGCAAAAACATGGTACAAGAGCTGCCGTCGAATAACTTCGATTTCGTGACCCGCGACGCCGGCACCACCCATCATGCCGCCACCCATGCCGCCACCCATCATTCCGCCACCCATCATTCCGCCACCCAAAATACCGCCTCCCATGCCCTCACCCTCCATGCCACCTTCTTCTTCTTCACCGCCGAAACCACCTCCACCACCTCCTGGCCGAGCCGGGTCGGCGGCGGCTCCCCGAAACAACTCGACATCGTCAATGACTAGCTTGCAAGCGTCAGCCAAATACGCTGTGAGTGCTCCCACTACCGCTTCACCATCGGCGTCTTTAATTTGCGGGTACTGTTGTCGAGCCAAGGCAAACACGGCCCGACTGCGGAGGAGCATGTCAGCATCCGAATTGGCCGCCGTAGCAACAATCAGCTTTAGACTGTCGTTTGAAGGCTCGAATGCGGCGAGGGAGCCGAACAGATCCATGGCGCGGGCGCGAAAATAGTCGTGTGCGCGTTGGTCCACACCCTCGGTCGCCTTGTCTTGTTTTACGATGGCGGCAATGATCGTTAGGAGCGCGGCTTTTGTTGCGTCGTCTACTTGGCGGTTGCTGCTAACCAGCCAGTCGGATTCTACGTGGCGAAGCACACCCATCATCGCAGCCAATCGAATACCGAGCGGTTTGCTGTTGTCTTCGAACTTGCTGCGAAGAACTGCCAGCGCATCATTGTACGGTATCGCCGGAGCACCGGCTGGAGTACGTTCCTTCGTATTCAACGAACCAATCAGTAGCAACGCATTCACTTGCGCCGCCGGATGGTAGTTGGCATCGATGATCGATTTTAACTCTGTCGCATAGAGTTGAATCAAGAGGCTCCGGACAGATGGATCCTTCGCGGCCGTAAGGTCACGTTGCATTTCTCGCCGAATGCCGGGAAAGTCCTTTCCGTAGGCAAGCGGATCGGTGAACTTGGCAATTAACGCACCCTTGTAATAGGCCTCGAATTGCTCTCGATCAGCCAGCGGCTTACGGCCGGCAATAATGTCGTTCTTTTGTTTCACGAACCGTCGGTACTCAATGTCCTTCACATTCTTCCATTGATCGGCTATTGGCAACGGCGCCAGGTATTCCTCAGCCGAGCCCAACATGGGCAAGCTGGCGATTGCGACCGTGAAGAAGAGCACCAAAACACGATGTGCCAACGGTTTACGCATCGAAAAATCCTCCGAACCGCGATGAACGGTGTGGTGGGAGCTAATAGACAGGAATGGCTTGGGGAAACCCCAGGACGAGCCGGGAAGGATAAGGGCACTCGCCTTGTCCTATAGACTCTAGACTAGCTGCGGTTCCCTTCTGTTGTCAAACAGTTCCTCAACTTCCCCCCCAACATGGTGCCCTCCCTTTGTTGCGCAACAATAAACCAGTCAATGTGTGGCACTGGCTCTGCCAGTTCCACGCAGGTCCGCTTGGACCAGTCGCAACAGTCCTCCGTTCATGTTGATTCCCAATGGGGCTCCAATCGCCAAACCCATTCAATCGAAGGCTCGCGTTGGCCGATGTCGAGTGTGAGATGCAAAAATCGCGTTCCGACGTTACTGGGCCACATGACCAGACGCCCAGGTCCAAAAAAGAAAAATCTCCCTCTGAGGCATACCGTGTCAAGATCACTAAAACGCGTCTTGGTCACCGGTGGTGCTGGGTTTCTCGGCTCCCACCTCTGCGAGCGTTTGGTCGCTGACGGCCACGATGTGATCTGCCTGGACAATTTCTTTACCAGTCAGAAATCGAATGTGCTGCATCTGCTGGATAAACCGAATTTCGAACTCATTCGGCACGACATTATCATGCCGACCTGGTTAGAAGTCGACGAGATCTACAATTTGGCGTGTCCCGCCGCACCGGGACACTATCAATACAACCCGATCAAGACGATTAAGACTTCGGTCATGGGCGCAATCAACGTCCTGGGAATGGCGAAGCGATGTCGAGCAACGGTATTGCAGGCATCGACCAGCGAGGTGTACGGGGATCCGGAGGTTCATCCACAGACCGAATCGTATCGCGGGTCGGTGAACCCCGTTGGGATCCGGGCGTGCTACGACGAGGGAAAACGGGCCGCAGAAACTCTGTTCATGGACTACCACCGCATGAACGGCGTCAACATTCGCATTGTGCGAATTTTCAATACGTACGGCCCCAGGATGCATCCATTTGATGGCCGTGTGGTGTCGAATTTCATCCGTCAAGCATTACGCGGCGTTGATATAACGATCTTTGGCGATGGTTCCCAGACGCGATCATTTTGTTATCGCGACGACTTGGTCGAGGGATTCATTCGGATGATGAACGGCAGTGACGACTTCACTGGCCCAGTCAACATGGGCAATCCAGACGAATACACCATCAAGCAACTGGCCGAGACAATTTGCGAATTGACCGGCAGTGGGTCAAAGCTGATTTATCAAGACTTACCGCCCGACGACCCAACACGGCGGAAACCGGATATCACGCTGGCGAAACAGCATTTGGGTTGGGAACCGACGATACCGTTACGAGAGGGCTTACAAAAGACGATCGAGTGGTTCAAGACCATACACATCGAAGACTACCGGCCGCCGACACCAAATTTCTAGCTGATCGCTTACGTGCGGCGTTTGCGTATCCCTAGGTTACATGACGCTCAGCGACTAATCTCTGTCTCTAGGTCGCATCAAGAGACACGCCGCCAGACCAGTGCATGTGCCGCTGACATCGGCCAGCCAATCCCGAAGATCACA
>DUDC01000067.1 GCA_012959465.1 Planctomycetaceae bacterium | reverse complement strand
GAACGAGCTGGTCTTGCATTTTGGGCTCGGCGCCACCAAAGGTCCGGTAGATCTCGATCTCTTCTGGCCGAACACGACTCGCCAAACGGTTAGCAAGGTTAGCATCAATCAACGTGTCACCGTTCGCTTCGGTGATTCGACTGATCGCGATGAGGATTTGAGCCGTAGGCGCTAGCCTCGGGTGTTGCGAATTCACACCGCGAATCCAATAGCACCCGAGGCTAGCGCGTTCGGCTCGCGCAAGACACTGGCAAAGCCAGTGCCACAATTGCCACACATTATCGCGTATCGAGATCGACCGTTTCTCCGCCATTTCGCGTGATCAGAGCTCGCCATGTCGCTTCGGGTAGATCCTTCGATAGTCTTCGAACGGCACCGTCCATAAAGGCGACTGTCACGGTGTCCTCGTTGGGTCGGCCAAGTGTTGGTAGCGGCTTTTGAGGGTCGTAGACAAGATCCTTTGGTTGCGTCCAGGGAACAGCCGAATCAGGTGATGCATCACAAGGTCAAGCCAGCATGCGGAATCGTCCCCGATTCCGTTACGAAGGCCCATGATGTCTGTCCTAAGAAATGTGTGGCCAAAAGGTTCAAATCGTCACGCAACAACCGCACGGATTGTAGAAATTCGTCATTTGGAATGCAACGACCCCAGCATTCGTATTACATCTGAAGGTAGGGGCCCGGCGTCGAGATAGGTCACCGCGTCGTCGACATGCGACGCATCACCGAACCCAATGATGGCGCTTGAAATGTTCGAGTGACTCAGGACGAAGCGAACCGCATGTTCCGTCATGGTCGCCGGTCTGGCGAGCAGTTCGTTCGTCTTTTCGCTCTGTCGTTGATCGCGTTGATAAAGATCGAGAGGAAAAAACTCTGTCTTGTACGTATGATCGCTTGGAGGTTGACCAGCTATCGCACCCCCGGCCAAGACACGGATCGCGAACACACCCATCCCTTGACGTCCGCAGTCTTCGATCAGATTGCCGTAATTAACCTCGGCGAAGTCGGCCGAGACAGTTTCTCCGGCACTGGGGTTCAACAGGTTGTACGGTACTTGGATTGTGGCGAAGTGGCCCGAGTTAATCACCTTGCGTAATGAATCGACGTGACCGATCGCGGTCAGGCCGAAGTGGCCGATGGAACCTTCGTCTTGCAGATTGCGAAATGCTGTCAGCACTCCCTGAGGACCCAAGATATCGGCGGGTGTGACTGACGTCGGCTGGTCATCACGGTCTACAGTAATCGAGTTGTGCAATTGCAAGAGCGTGACGTACGACACGCCCAGCCGTTTGAAGCTACCGGCAACCGACTCGCGGATCTTGGCCTCGATGTTGTTCAAGTCTGATGCCACCAAGCGTACCTTCGTTGCAATATGAACATCGCCGAGCGCGTTGAGCTTGCGCAGAGATCTCCCCAAACCGTCTTCGGACAGTCCGTTTCCATACGTTGCGGCCGTATCGATCCAATTGATCCCTGATTCGAGCGCCCGCCGCAACGTTTCCTGCTGGCGGTGACGGTCGTCGGACGTCATCAGCGCAGGGACAGGGCCGGCGCCAAACGCCAGAGCGGAGACTCGAAGGCCGGTGGCCCCCAATGTTCTAAACTGCATGTGAACAGCACTTATTGTTGAGTCTACGCGTTCTTTGGCGTTGCCCAGTGGTCATCTCGATAAGATCGGCCGACCAGCCGATTGGCCTCGTCGTCGTCGATAAACTGTTCTATCTGCGGATCAAATTCAAGCGATCTTCCCAACCGCGTCGCAATGTTTCCAAGATGGCAGAGAGAAGCAGTCAAGTGGCCAATTTCAATCTCGGCGTTAGGGCTTGTGCCATTCCGAATAGCATCAATGAAGTTGGCGACATGGCTTTCCGCGTCTTGCGGTTGAAGTTGAAGATTCAGTTCCATGGGTTGATTTCGCTCGCCCAAGAATTGTGCCTTGCCGCGACGACTTAGAAAGAGCTTTCCCTTGGTGCCATAGAATTCGACACCACTGTCGACATTGAACGGATAATTTGTCGACCACAATCGCTGTTCATAGATTAACATTCGCCGCTTGTCCTGTTTTCCGTTCCTTCCATATTCGAATGTGACTTGCTGAGTATCTGGAAACTCCTGGTCGTCATCGAAAAAGTACTTTCCACCCAACGCGACAATTCTCTCGGGGTGTGTCTCGACACCTAGGCCCCACCGGGCGTAGTCAATGTCGTGGACTCCGTCGTTACCCATGTCGCCGGTACCGAAGTCGTACCACCAATGCCAACCGCTGTGAACGCGGTTGCTCTGGTAGGGTTTTTGGGGAGTAGGACCAAGCCACAGTTCGTAATCCAAATCTGCGGGCGGATCACTCGGACGCCCGTGGCCGATGGAGCCACGGCGTTGAATGTTCCAAGCCTTCGATACCAGCACGTCACCGATGACTCCCTCGCGCAGCTTTTGGACCGCATCGATCATCATCTGAGTACTGCGCACTTGAGTGCCATGTTGCACGATACGTTTGTTGCGTCGAGCCGCGTCGACCAGTAGCCGTCCCTCGCGGACATTGTGTGAACAAGGTTTCTCGACGTAGACGTGTTTGCCCGCGTCACATGCCAGGATGGCCGCCGGTGCGTGCCAATGATCGGGCGTCGCCACAATCACTGCGTCAACTGATTTGTCGTCGAGAATTTCGCGAATGTCACGAGCAGCTCTGGGTATCCGTCCGTTAAAGCCCTTCTCCATACTCTTCAATCGGCTCTTGTCAGCATCGCTGACCCAGGCGATGCGAACGTTCTTGACGTTAGAGAAAACACCGCCCAAATAGCTGCCCCTACCACCGCAGCCAATCAATCCGACGACTACCTCTTCATTCGCGGTGGCTCCGATTGCCGGGCTCGAGCATGCGAACGCCGCCGTCGTGGCCAAGCCGGCCGTAGTGTCTTGCAAGAATTGACGACGATTGTTGTTCATGATCAGCTCCGTTTCGTGGAATGGGTTTCAGTCATTTGACTTTAATCGATGGAAAATTCCAAACAGATTCGCTCCGCAATTTGGGTTGATGATGGCGGTTCCTGGTCACTTTCGGCGAAAGTGACCTACGGAAATGCATCAGGATTGAGAATCCGTTATAGTCGTGACGACACGGCAGCTGCAGTTGGAGTCGCAATTGATGGCCAGCAAAATCAAAGTCGGGTTGATAACGCATGCCGGTGGACCGCATGTAGGTGCTTACTTGCAGGCACTCTCGTCGGCGGAGCAATGCGATGAAGTCGCGCTGGCGGATCCCGATCGACGCTGGGAAAACCAGGCTCGGCAGGTGCTCGGCAACAAATTGAAGCATGTTGAGCGCGACTACAAAGCAGTGCTCCGTGTTCATCGTCCTCAAATGGCACTCGTAACGATGGAGGCTCAGCTTGCTCCCCCCGTGATCGATCATGCGTTGGACGCCGATTGCCACGTTTTTGCTGAAAAGCCGGCATGTGTTCGCGTCGAGGGTTTTGCGCCGCTGGCGAACAAGGCGGACTCCAAGCATCGTCACCTGATGCTCGCGCTTGCTAATCGAACCAATCCGGAGATCGTCGCCGCCCGCGCCATCATGCAATCGGGGCGGATCGGCAAACTCTATGGCGTCGAGATGCACTTGATTGCCGACCAAACACGACTAACGCGGCAGGCGTATCATGAACAATGGTTCGCTCAAAAGGACCGTGCCGGCGGCGGGCATCTCATTTGGTTGGGCATACATTGGCTTGATCTTGCCATGCACATAACCGGGGACTCGATTGTAGAGACTGCCGGATTCACCACCAATATCGGCGGGCAGCCGATCGATATTGAAGACTCTGCTGCCGCTGCCTTTCGATTCGAGAACGGCGCTTTGGGCACGGTCACGTCGGGGTATTATTTGGACAAGAGCTATCATTCGCACATCAAGGTCTGGGGTTCAGAGGGCTGGCTTCACATCGAACCGATGGAAGAGAGGCCATTGACTTGGTACTCAACCAAAGGTGAGAAAGCGGGAGCCATACAGACTTGGGATGGTGCAAAAGAACCACGTGGCTATACGCCCTTCGTGCACGAAGCGATTCGCGCGTGTGCAGAAATGACCGACCCGCCTATTAGTAATGCCGACAGCTTGCGAGCGTTAAAAACAGTCTTTGCGATCTATTCAGCCGCGGCCAGCGGCCGCGCGACTAAGATTGAGTGAGGAACATCATGCTTGACCGACGAGTCTTCCTAGGAGCGATGGGCAGTGGCATCGCAGCGAGTGCCTTGTCATTAGCTGAGGAACCGAAACGAAAGAAGATGGCTGTTGTTACCACGGAGTGGCGATATCATTCTCACGCCTGGCACATGGCTGAGAGGTTTCTGGTTGGCTATCCGCGGAGAGGGCGATGGCACCAACCGCCGTTCGACGTCGTAGCAGCCTACGTCGATCAACGCCCCGAGAATGATCTGAGTCGCGCCCGTTCCAAAGAGTTCGGTTTCCCAATCTATCCCACGATTGCCGAAACGCTGCGATGTGGCGGTCAAAGACTGGCCGTCGACGCCGTTCTCGTGATCGGCGAGCATGGCGACTATCCCAGAAATGAGATTGGACAAAAACTCTATCCGCGCTACGAGTTCTTCAAGAAGGTCGTCGAAGTTTTCAAAGCCGATGGACAGAGCGTGCCGATGTTCAACGACAAGCACCTCTCTTGGAAATGGGCGTGGGCGAAAGAGATGGCGACTACCGCCAGGGAAATGAAAATTCCATACCTCGCCGGCTCGTCTTTGCCGGTTACATGGCGAATGCCTTCGATTGATATGCCCCTCGGCGCCGGCGTTGACGAAGTGATGTGTCTTGCCATGGGTGGCGTCGACAGCTACGACTTTCATGCCTTGGAAGTAATCCAGTGCATGGCCGAACGTAGAAAAGGCGGCGAAACAGGTGTTGCCTGGGTCGAGGCGGTTCGTGGCGATGCAGTTTGGCGGGCGATGGATGCGGGCGCCTGGAAGCGAGGTGGTTGGGACCCCGATCTTTTCCATTCCTGCTTGTGTCGTAGTCAGACGCTGGCACAGCCAATGACATTCAGTCATCGTTATCCGACAGCCGAGCAAATGCGAGAATGGGTCAAGGACCCTGTTGTGTATCGTTTTCAATACAACGATGGCCTTCGCGCAACCATGTTGCTGATGAACGGCTTGGTCGGTGATTTTACTTTCGCCGCTCGTATGAAGGGTAGGGCGGAGCCGTTATCGACATTGTTCTATCTGCCACCAAATCCCAATGTTGTCTATTCCGCGGCGCTGATGGAAAATGCCGAGCAGACATTTCTCACGGGTGAAGCACCTTACCCGGTGGAACGGACGCTGCTCACGAGTGGCTTGGTCGAAGCTGGCGTGCAGTCGCTTTACGATGGAAAACGAGTAGAGACGCCCTACATGAACGTCCGCTACGAAGCGCCACGTGAGGCCGCATTTTGGCGATCTTGAGCGATGCGCGCCCTGACCTATTTTGCACCTATGCCGTACAGATTGCGGTCTGTTCGCAAGAGTAACAGGCCGTTGCTGACCGCGGGAGATGAATTCGTGCGAGTGTCGTCGTCCGAAAACTTGTTGTGCGCTAGCAGCTCGAACTCCGGTTTTGCGGCCACTACATATGTGCCGTTGCGCTGCGACACGTAGTACAGTTTGCCGTCGGCCAGCACAGGTGACGACCAGATCCGGCCCGCCGAAGGTTGAAATCGCTCTTCGTAAACCATCTCACCGGTCGCCGGATTCTGGCAGCAAACGGTGTTACCGTCACGGGTCCAATAGAGGTGTCCTTGGTGAAAAATTGGCGATGAGACGTTGGCCCCTTTGTTGAGCCGCCAAACACCATGAGTCTTGGTGACGTCTCCGGTGCCACCCGTACGCACTGCCAGAGAAGTATGTCCACCACCGATGACGAATACGACGTTTTCGTTGTAAACCACGCTGGGGCAAACGTACCGATGTACACCCTCTGCACGCCAGTGTTCCTCACCGGTGTCTGGATTGAGACTGACTACGTGATTCGAGATGCTGACGGCCAATTCTGTTCTCCCCGTT
>DUDC01000066.1 GCA_012959465.1 Planctomycetaceae bacterium | reverse complement strand
CAGCTTGAAAGTGGTAGAACTACCACTTTCGGCAACCTTTCCGACCACGCTGCCCACTTTCGGCAGGTACGCCAAGTCGTGCATTTGGCTCGGTTTAAAGCGAGTACACTCCGGGCGATTCGAACGCCCAACCTTCGGTTCCGCAGATGGGCTGTGATTCCTGTCCGAGCGGTCTCAAAGCTCGGGACAGTTTGGTCTTACGCCGAAGTGACAGTTTTGCAAGGCGTTGCAAAAGCATGCATATTTTGTGTTATGGCACCGTAATCTAGGTCGTTGTTCCGTAAACTTCCGTAGAGACACCGGACGACCAAAATTGCGTGTCGACCATCGGCGGCCGTGGCGGAGGAAGCGTCCGTTGCCGAGACTTAGTGAGCCGCAACCGTTCGATGCCGGTCGGATCTGGGGAGTTGAACACCGCAGTAACCCTCACGATCGGCGACGCTGTCGCCGCCGCATTTCAATTATTTTGTTAACGAATTGCCATCTCCTGCGGCATACTCTTCAGCAGGAGATCGTAGCTTGAACCCACAATCGAACGAGCGACAGACCAGGCAAGCATTCACTCAGCATTGGCTCGGTGTCGAGCCATCGGTCTCGGCCTATGTTTTCGCCGCAATTTCGGGATTTCACGACGCCGAAGATGTCGCGCAGCAGATCGCTCAAGAGGCGGCTCGCAGGTTTGAGGAATTCGATCCAAACCGCCCATTTGTAGGCTGGGTGCTATGGATCGCCAAATCGCGAGTGATCGACTTTTACCGTCGAAAAAAAAGCGACAAGCTCGTTTTCTCCGACGAGTTGTTGGAAAAATTGGGGGACGCAATTGCAGCCAGAAGTCCGCAGCGCAGCGCGCGGCGGGAAGCGCTGGAACATTGCCTGGAGACGCTGCCAAATCGGTCCCGCCGTCTACTCGACTTGCGCTATGTGGATGCCCTCTCGGCAAACAAAATTGCCAATGCAGTCGATTCCACAGCCGGGTCGGTGCGTGTGCTGCTGACCCGCCTTCGCAGCGGGCTTGCCGAGTGCATTCAACGTCGACTTGCCACGGAGCAACACTGATGGAATGCACCAACGAGCTTCTCGACCGGTACCTCGATGGCGATTGCTCCGTCGACGAAAACCAACAAGTGATCACCTGGCTGGCACTGTGCGACAAGAACGTGAGACACCTTGCCGAACGTGCCGAGTTGCATGCCGACTTGAGACGTGCGCTGCAGCGACGGAATATCCAACAATCGGCCATAGCAACGGTCGCAACGGCCGATCGGTTGAAGAGCCGCTCCATGCTAAAAACGGCTCTCTACGCGGCTTTGGTTACGGCCGCTTCCCTTCTGCTGGCCTTTGTCATGATCCGTGGCAATGGCAAAGAATCAATACCACCGCCCATCGCGGCGATTGCGTACCAATCTCAGGCGGTCTGGGCCGACGGCGAGCGACTGACAGGGTACGCGATGAGCGCCGGAATCCACGAATTGGACGTGGGGATCGTACGAGTCGACTTTGTGAATGGAGCCTCACTTACGCTGCAGGGACCGGCCGTATTTGAGGTCGTGACAGCGGACCAAACCAATCTCCATAGCGGAATCTTGACCGCTTACATCCCCGACACAGCGGTCGGTTTCGAAATCCGGACTCCAACGCTAGAAGTCGTCGACTTTGGCACGACCTTTGGCCTTTCGGTCGGCTCGAACGGCGAGACCGATGTTTCTGTCTTTGCAGGCGAGGTCGAGGTCAGCGTTCTGAGAAACAAGACTCGTCGCCCGCCGCAAACGGTGGTCGAGGGAACCACGATCCGAACACGACCTCTCTCGAATAGCATCGAAGTGGTTGCTTTCGAAACCGCTAGGTACGAGGACACGTGGCCAATCACGTCTGGCGTGTTGCAGACGACAGGGCTAATGAAATTCGTCTCGCCAGGCCCGAAGTTTGTTCCCGGCCGCCACGAAGATGACGATCACATTCTGGTCTTTTCCGAACGAGACAACGTCCTGCTGCAGGTTGCACTGGCCGTTGATCTGATCGAGGCCGGGCAATACCAACGAATCAATCGTAAGGAACGGCACCTGGTTGCTGCTGGGCAACGAGTGCGTAGCTATCTACTTCAACTCGATCCAATCGGACGATTGCAACGAGATGATCCTAACAAGTCCCGTGTGATAGGCCAGATCACATTCGATCGGCCCATCATAGGTCTCATCGCCAGTTCAACCAAACTTCATGCGACCGACGATGCGCTTGGTCATCCCCATGGCGACTACGGTACGGCGCCACGTGGAATCGAGCCGCATCGGCGGGTTGATTCGACGGCCTCAGGTCGCGATGTGGTCGTCTTAAGCAAAGACCAACGGACGTTATCACTCGACCTCTCGGCCGGTTCCGCAGTCGATCAGATTCGCGTGGTTATTGCCGTAGACCCCAAAACGAGTGAAGATCCTTAACCAATACACCTGGGAAACCCATTAGAGAGTCTCATGAGGCATCAAGTTAAATTGGACGTCGACCGTCGACGATTCCTCCGCGGTGTTGGATTGTCGCTCGCTCTGCCGACTTTCGAGTCGCTGCGGTCGACGGTGCAATCCCAAGTAGCTCACGAACCGCAGGCGAAGCGATTTGTCTGCGTTGCTCCCGACTATGGCATTCATCCCGAGAGTTTTTTTCCACAACAAGTGGGGCGGGACTACGACATGCCACCGGTACTCGCGCAAATGGAGCGTCATCGGTCCGATTTTTCCGTCTTTTCTTCTCTCGACCATCCCGACGTTGGCGGCGGACACGCCTGCACAAGAACGCTGCTCAACGGCATTAAAGCTGCCGACGCAAGCGGCGATCGACGAAAGCTCCTCTCACTGGATCAGTTGATTGCCAGCCGAATTGGAACAGACACTCGTTTTCCTGCGTTGGTCACAGGCCAAGGTGCTCCGGTTGCCTACACTCAATCCGGAATTTCGGTTCCCGCTATCGCTGACCCTCTTCGATTCTTCGATCTACTATTCGTGGACGAGGACGGAAAGACAAAAGCACGGAAACGCCGATCCTTGGCGGACAACAGCAGTATCCTGGATGTCTTGCTACAGGACTCGCGCTCCCTGCGTCATCAGTTGACGCGACATGATCGCAATAAACTAGATGAGTACTTGACGGCCGTGCGTGAGACCGAGCACAAGTTGATCCGCCGTCAGAATTGGCTCGACATTCCTCGGCCGGTCGCGAAGTTTCCCAAGACCGACGAAGACGCTGACGACTCCAACGATCCCTATGGCATGTCACTTTTCTACGAGATCATGGTGTTGGCATTACAGACGGAATCCACTCGAGTGCTCGTCTATCAGATGCCTGGTGGCAATCGCCTATTCCCCTTCGACGGCGTAACGTTGGGTTACCACACGTTGACCCATCACGGAAAATCCCCCGAACGGGTCAAGCAGCTTAAAATTATTGATTCCTATTATCTTTCGAACCTAGCCCAGTTTATCGACCGACTGAAAACGACGGTCGATGCGCGGGGAGAGCCCTTGTTGGACAGTACGATCGTAATGTTCGGCAGCGGGATGGGAAACGCCAGCTCGCACAGTAGTCGCAACCTCCCGGCGCTAGTGACGGGAGGCCGCCTCGAACACGGAAGTCATCACGCTTTCCCAAAAAAAGGTAACCGTGGCACGCCGCTCTGCAACCTTTTCGTCACGCTGCTGCAACAATTGGGAATCGAGACCGACCGATTCGCGAGCAGCACCGGTGACTTGAATCATTTGTTGATGTGACATCTATCTTGACGTTTTTTTCTTTCCGGTCCGTATTCTCCACGGTGTCGTCCTGTCTTCAGTGAGAGCAACGGCCGCTCGAACGAAGACACCAAAAGGCACCGTGCGTTGGAAAAACACAGATGACGCGCATGCTCTCCAAAACGTTCATTCAATTCTTCGTCGCTTTCTCTCTCCTGGACGTCGCAACCGTTCATCTGGTCAATGGGGCGGACTTCAAAACAACGATTGAACCATTCCTGAAGAGTCACTGTGTCCGCTGCCATGGACTGGAGAAACAGCAGGGAGATCGCCGATTTGATCGCCTTTCACTCGACTTTACCAACCAGGAAAATGGCGAGCAGCTCCAAGAGATTCTCGATCAACTCAATCTTGGCGAGATGCCTCCCGAGGACGAACCGCAGCCATCGGCTGCAAGAGTCAGACAAGTAGTGCAGCAGCTGACCGCCTTACTGCACAAGGCCCGTGAGACAGCCCGTGCCCACTCGGGAAGAGTCGTCTTACGCCGATTGAATCGAACGGAGTACTTCAACACCGTGCGAGATCTGTTCGACTTGAACATGACCGACTTCGATCCAACGATTGCCTTTCCCGTCGACGAGTCGGTTGAGGGATTCGACAACATTGGCGAGGGACTATTGACTTCCAACTTCCTGCTCGCCCAATACCTGGAGGCAGCGGAGCAGATTGTGGATAAGGCGATCCGCCCTGGGCCTCGACCCAAAATGGTGCACCTTGTCTCCCGCGGCGATGAGATTCACGGCGGGGGAATTCTCGATCCACGCGGGTTCAAGCGGGCTTTGGTGCGTGACCAATTCACCCGCGCTTTTGTGAAACGCAAGTTCAACGGTGTCGATGACGACGGCGAGTATATCCTTCGTGTCAAAACGAATACAGTGCGCTGGCAAGGGCACCGATTCGACGTCGATGAACTTGGTTACGACCCCAACGAGACGCCACGTATTCGAGTCCTGGTCGTATCGCGCAGCCTTGGTGCTGTCGCCACTCGAGTTCTCGGTGAGTTCGACATTCGCGACGGAGACCCAGTTGAGCTCGAGATTCACGGTTATCTGCAACAGGGATACGAGTTCGCCGTGGAGTGGGCCAATGGACCGAGAGGATCGCAAAAACGGATCATGCGCAAGGTCTTTCCCAAATACCTTCCGCAGGACACCATCCCGCTAGCTCGTAATCCAGTGGAGATGTACCTCGGTGCGGCGCCTGAGCTCCGTCTGCACCGATTGGAGCTGGAAGGCCCTTATTATCCCCAATGGCCACTGCCCGGTTTCACCCGGTTTTTTTCTGACATCCCATCTGATCCGGGCGTGGAGTATCTACGCAAATCACTGACTCGATTCGCCAGTCGCGCCTTTCGTCGTCCGGTGGAACGCGAGCGACTGGAGCCCTATGTGCAGCTGGCAATGGGCCGTTTTTCCGAGACGCGTGATTTTTGGGCCGCCGTCAAGTTCGCTATGCGTGCGATGTTGGCATCTCCCTCGTTCCTTTATCTGATTGAGCCGGCCAAGTCACCACTCGAATCGAACGTGTTGGCGTCACTTTCTAATTACGAACTGGCTTCCCGCCTCTCGTACTTCCTCTGGAGCTCAATGCCGGATGATGAACTGTCCAGAGTCGCTGCGGCCGGCGATCTACGGAAGCCCGACGTCATCAAGAGAGAGATCGAGCGGATGCTCAACGATTCGAAGAGTGAAGCATTCGAGCAGAATTTTACCGGGCAATGGTTGAACCTCCGCAAGCTCGGTGAAATGCCTCCAGATCCCGAATCAAATAAGAGCTACTATGCAGACAATCTGGAAGCGGCCATGCGTCAAGAGACACGCCTGCTGTTTCAGCACCTGCTACGGCAAAACCTGAACATCCTGCGGTTCATCGACGCCGACTTTACGTTTCTCAATCCGGCTCTCGCCCGCCACTATGGTCTTGAAGAGCTACCGGGCGACGATTTCCGGCGAGTCCGCTTGAAGCCAGAGCAGCACCGAGCGGGGCTACTAGGTCACGGAAGCGTTCTCACCTTGACATCCAATGGCGTCGAAACGCAGCCCGTTGTCCGCGGCGTTTGGGTTCTAGAAAACCTACTCGGCACGCCGCCCTCCCCTCCCCCACCCGACGTCCAACCGGTCGAGCCCGACATTCGAGGTGCAACAACAATTCGCGAATTGTTGGCCAAGCACCGAACCATCGCAACGTGCAACGAGTGTCACCGTAAGATTGACCCGATCGGATTGGCCCTTGAGAATTTTGACCACCTCGGCCGGTACCGCTCGCGGTACAAGAAGCACTCCATGATTGACG
>DUDC01000065.1 GCA_012959465.1 Planctomycetaceae bacterium | reverse complement strand
CGGGCAGCTGCATCAGCACGATATTCATGTCGACTACGTCATCACCGCGAGAGATCTTTAGGTTGACAATATCCGCGGCCTTTTTATTTGCCATGCGGTTCATGAAACCGCGATACCCACCTTCAATCTCCCAACCGTCCAAATGCGTCACCCGATCGCCGTCACGCATCCGAGCGCGATCCGCAGCGGAACGGTCGACAACGTCGATGATCAACGCCCCTTGCTTCCCGTCCGGTGGATCGTCCAACCGAACTCCGAGCATTCCGCGTTGCGCCGGGATTTTTCGAACCGCCACACTGACCACGCCAATCGCTCGTGGAATGTCGGACGTACCTGGCGTCGCCAGCCAACTACCGACCAGAGGCAAATTGGTTCGCCAGCGAATCACCGGCAACTCCTTGGCATCCACCTTCAACACAGCCAAGTCAAAATCACTGGTGGTCGCCACTAGTTCGGCCGAATAAACTTCACCGCTCTTTAGACGGCATTTCACTTCGCCAGTTAATTCACTCGCCTTGGTCAATACGAGTCCATCAGATGCCACGATGGCTCCCATCGCCGCACGACGATTGTCGCACAACACTTCGACCGTCGCTGCCGTGGCGTCGGCGACGACTTCTCGGAACGCCTCGCGAACCTGACGGGAATTCCGACGGTTTCTTTCCATTCGAAAACCGAAGAACCGGGAAATGCCCGAACGTTCTTTATCGGTGGGCTCGTCCGCCCTCACTTCGACCGAGATCGTTAACAGAACAGCGGCGAATGAGCAGATGATCGCTAGTCGCTGTAACCATCGGGAGTTGTGTCTTGTCTTAGTCATGGCATTACCTGTACGATTTTTGCTGCGACTTGGTGAGTGTACCACGCGACAACTACGGGCGGCGGCCGATCTGAATACCCAACAACATCTCTTTTTCGCCACGCCGAACACGGAGAGGAACCGTCTCACCTGGAGCCGTTTCCGAAACGAGTTCTTGTAGGACGGTGAATGAATCAACGTCGCGCCGATCAAATGACAAGATAACGTCACCTACTTCGAGGCCGGCTTTTTCGCCTGGTTGGCCTGGCACAAGCTCAACCACACGAGCCTCTTCACCATCGACCTCGCCGCGGACTCCGATGTATGGTCGGCCATTGGGTGGGCTTCCCCAAACGTCGCCTTGGCTCAGTCGAAGCCAATGATCGTGGTAGGTGGAAACGGGTACGTGCATGTTGGTCGACAAACGCCGACCAATACGGCTGTTGATCCCGACGACTTGGCCATTCATGTCGATAATCGGCCCGCCGGAGTCGCCGCCAATGAGCGTGCAGTCCGTGACGATCACCTCCTTGTTGGCGGACGTAATTCGGCCGATCCGCACCACGGCCTTGCGGCCCCGCTTGTACCCCCCAGGATGCCCCGTGACGACAATCCACTGGCCGGGCTTGATCGACTTCGCGTCCGCCATTTCGACAAATGGCCATTTCAACGGCGAACCATTTTCAGACGTTTGAATGATCTTGACCAACCCGGCGTCTAGAGTCCTAAACAACCCTAACGGTTCGGCCAAAACCCGCTTGCCGTCGTGCATGCGCAGATAGATCTTTCGATCTTGTCGTTTCGCCTGTTGAACGACATGGGCGGCGGTCAGCACATATCCGTCTTCGGAAATAATGACACCACTACCGTGCGCCATCCCGGCCTGAATGCCCACCGTCGCCTCAATGGCCATCTTTACGACAGTCGTCTGCCGCTCTTCCATGCCGCGTAGTTCGGCGACCGTTCGCGGGATGTCGCCACGGAAAATCTCGTCAACGCGGACCTCCAGCGACAACGTCGCCGGATCCTTCTCTTTCTCGTCAGCCAACATGGGCGACGAAACCCAAATGACCGCCGCCCAGCAGCAGGAAACGAACCGCAAACGGGACTTCACCGTTCGGCGATGTGCGGGTGTGAACATTTATCAACTCCAGCTTGCTTGGCCATTGTCATTCATCGGGTCTCATTCTTCTTCGACTTAAACCCGACGCGAGGGTACAAGTTGCGTTTTGCCACGAAACTCGCCCCTTTTTCGGCACGTCCAGACTGCGCTATAGTGTTTTCATCGATACCATGCATCATAACGTATTTCGTTGCAACACGAAGTAACTTGCCCCGAGATGCGCTAATTTTCCAGCACAAGCGAGGCTACAGGAATGAGCATGATGATTGCCGGATGTGGCTATCTCGGTCAACGAATAGCCGCAAATTGGCACCAAAACGGCCTCCCCGTCGTTGCGCTCACCCGCAGCACTCAACGAGCCACCGAGTTCCAAGCCAAAGGCTGGCAAGCCGTCGTCGGGGACGTGGCAACCGGCCTCACCACAGAACTACCCGCGGTGCAAACTCTTGTTTTCGCAGTCGGATTTGACCGAGAAGCTGACTACGACCGTCGGACCTTGCACCCCGGTGGTCTGGGCGCACTTCTACACCGACTGCCCAATCTCCGTCGAGTTGTCTATATCAGCACCACAGGTGTCTATGGAGACAGCCAAGGTGAATGGATCGACGAAACTGCTCCGACTTCACCCGATCGAGACAGCAGCCAGGCGTGTGTGCTGGCCGAGCAGGTCGTGAACGAATGGGTCGCGAGCGAAAATCGCAGCGGATCATCGCTGCGACTGGGTGGTATTTATGGCCCCGACCGTGTCCCCTACGCCAGGCAACTCTTGGCAAACCAAGAGCTGAATGCGTCTCCGTTGGGTTACCTGAATCTAATCCAGGTCGAAGACGCCGCCCGCATCACTTGTCTGATTGCCGCTGCGGACAACTGCCCCGCCATCCTCAATGTCACCGACGGAGTTCCCGTCGTCAGGGACGACTACTTCAAGGAAATTGCCCGTTTGGTCGGAGCGCCGGCGCCCCGCTACTCAAACTCACACGGGAACGGTAACCGCGGTTCCGCCAACCGGAGAATTAGCAACGCATGTCTCCGAAATCACCTGGCGTTCGAACTGCAATTCCCTTGTTATCGCGATGGCCTCGCCGATGCAATCGCTTCTTTACAGGCGGGAAATTAGCCCACGAGGAGGTAACCCGACGAGTAGAAAGCAAGGGGAGTTGCCCAGCGGGTTCCCAACGTAGCACTCGGCACCGCTGTGACTAAAAGACGTCTAGGCGGAAGTGGTTTCCAAAGTGATATCGTCGGCCGGCCGGATAATAGTTGTGCCACTTCTTGTTATAGACCGGTATTTGCATCTCCGGTGGGTAGCGATGGTACAAGCTATTGCTGCTCCGGTAGTATTCGTTTCCCCGAAAATTTTGAGGATAGTAGACGTAAGGGTAGTGGTAAAATCGCCCCCACTCCTGGCTCGTGTAAGCACCACCCCACGTCTGACCATACGCTCGGGGTTGTTGAGCTTCGGCAGAACGAGCTGAAAGCAGGACAACAAAGGCGACAACACCCGCCACGGCTAGCAAAGCTCGGCGCATCGGATTCCTCCCTATGCAACTATCTCAGTCTATGGGTCGTTGAAGTTGGAACGGCGCACACGTCGGGCGAGCGCCGTTAGTTCCCCCATCGGCCTGCCAACGACGCGATATTGAGTGAATATTCGGTAAATCCGTCACTACACGTCGAAGTTCGTGGACGCGACAGCTCGGTTCTCGCCTGACGCAAACTAGCGAATGAGCGCCGAAGAGGCCGTATTTCGCAGTGTTTTCTGCATGCTGATGGAGCAATCGACCTCAAGAATCGCCGGGCCAAACGCCATCGGCCAATTCCTGTTCCCACTGATCCATCAACGGCCAGTCCAGGGCACAGGTGCCGAAATCGGCCATGTGAAGGTACCCTTCCAAGCGGGCGATCGTTGTAGCGAGAAGCTGATCATCCTTGCGGAAAATCGGACCGTGGCTGGGCAATAGCCATTTCACGTCACTCTCGCGAATCCGCCGTAACGAGGCGATGAACTGCACGATGTCGCTTCCATGATGCGCGTCGATGGCGCCCACGCAGCCGTCCCGAAAAATATTGTCACCACTCAGGAGGAGGTCCCCCAGACGGAACGACAATTGACTGTCCGTATGGCCGGGAGTCCACCAAACTTCCAACTTTAGCGACCCGATCTCGATAATGTCGGTGTCTGCAAGCAGCTTTTCGACTTCGACCACCGGCATCTCCATGTGGATGTCCTGTGCTTCGATTTCGGCAAACGTCTTCAACTTGTCACCGGTCGCTAGTGGCTTAGCCGCCAGCCGATGGGCCGAAACATCGGTCCGCAGCATTTGCTTCGCTCGCGCCAGTCCCTGGATGTGGTCGACGTCCGCATGAGTCGCTATCAACGTTTTGCACTGAGATAGGGGAAAATCGAGCTGGCGTACCAACTCGATGATCTCCTCCACCGTCTCGTCGTAGCCGATGTCGATCATCAGCCATTCGTCGTCGGAGAAGATCAAATAGACGTTGCATCCGAGCACGTGCCCAGCTTGATGGTTGATCTCGATGATGTTGGGAAAAATGGGCTTGCGGGTAAGCATGGCGAACGTACCCCATTGGGGGGCAGACAAACGGAGAACACGAGAAATTTGGAACGATGAGTTGAAGGGATTTTAAAAGTGATCGCTCAATGATTCAACCAGCAAACGTCCAACAACCCCCTAATCTGGCTAAGGGTTGACCAACAGAATGGGCAGCGATACGATGCGTTCAGTCCGAATTGAGTGACGGACTTTTTTCTTCGCCAGATATTGTGACATTATTCACAATGTCTCAGCAAACAACGTCCTAGCAACGACTTATGCCAGAGTACCTGCTGCCAATTCTCTTGTTTTTGCTCGCTTGTGCGGCGTTAACTGTCGGGATGTTGACCGCCGGGACCCTGCTTGGTCCAAAACGTACTAGTCCGGTCAAAGAAATGCCGTACGAAAGCGGAATGGACCCGCTGCACGATGCCAGGCGTCGGTTTGACGTTCGCTTTTATTTGGTGGCGATTGCTTTTGTCTTATTCGATGTCGAACTGCTATTTCTCTATCCGTGGGCGGTCGCCAACCGGAATCCAGAGGGACTGAAAGAGTTTTTTGCAGGTAGTGAAGCGGCTTGGCATGCGCAGCTGTTGGTATTTGGCGAAGTGATGGCGTTCCTTCTCCTGCTCGCTCTGGGCTTGGTTTATGCATGGCGTAAGGGGGTTTTTCGATGGCGTTAGCGATTCCCGAAAACGTCGTGGTGAGCAAGCTGGACGAACTCGCGAACTGGTGCCGCAAGAACAGCCTCTGGCCGATGCCGTTCGCCACGGCTTGTTGTGGGATTGAATTGATGGCGACCGGTGCCAGCCGACACGACCTGGCCCGCTTCGGCGCCGAGGCATTTCGATTCAGTCCGCGGCAGTGCGACGTGATGATCGTCGCCGGTCGCGTGGTGATGAAGATGTTGCCCGTGCTGCAGCGGATCTGGCAGCAGATGCACGAACCGAAATGGTGCATATCCATGGGCGCATGTGCCTCGACCGGAGGCGTCTTTGACACGTATTGTGTCGTCCAAGGGATTGACCGTTTCATCCCAGTAGACATGTACGTGCCTGGTTGCCCACCGCGTCCGGAACAACTGATTCAAGCGATCATCGACTTGCAGGACAAGATAGCTGCGGAAGGCACACTAACCGGACGAGAATTCAAAACGGCAGAACGGCAGCAACCGAAGCGGGCGTTGATGGAGCTACCCATTCTTGGGCAGACGCCCGTTTTCCCATCGCGCCCCATTCGCGGCGGTATGGCGCGACCCGACACGAATTCGCAGGGAGTCGGCTGATGTCCACAACCGCGGATGCGATCAACGCTGTCAAAGCACGATTCGACGTCAAGGTCGACGAGTATCGTGGCGAACACCGCGTCGTAGTGCCTCGAGATTCGCTGACCGCTGTGATGACTTTGCTGCGCGACGTGTGCGCCTACGATCTACTGCTGGATGTAACCTGCGTTGACTACTTGAACTATCGAGGTGCCACGGATCGATTTGGCTTGGTCTATCTGCTTGCCAATTCGACGACGGCCGCGCGACTCAACATCCGCGTCATGCTGAACGAACCAGAGCTGACTGTCGATTCGGTCGTCGGTCTTTGGGAAGGAGCCAATTGGATGGAACGCGAAGTTTGGGACATGTTTGGTATCAACTTCGCTGGCCATCCGGATCTCCGTCGCATCCTCATGCCGGATGAGTTTACCGCTCATCCGCTACGGAAAGACTATCCTCTGCAGGGCCGTGGCGAGCGCCACAACTTCCCGTCGATCACACGTGACCAAGCGTAACCCCATTCGAGCACTGTTCACGCATGTCCACTACAACCACCTCTCGCCCGACGACGACGGAGCAGGACTACCACTGGACTCTGAATTTTGGGCCTCAACATCCCGCCACTCACACCACGTTACGCTTGCTCTTAACGTTGGATGGTGAACGAGTAGTCGATGCCATACCGGACATTGGATACTTGCATTCCGGTTTCGAGAAGATCGGCGAACACCTCGACTACAACCAGTACGTCACAGTCACCGACCGGATGAATTACATTTCTCCGATGGCCAACAATGTCGCCTGGCATCACGCCGTCGAGAATCTTCTCGATATCGAGCTAACCAAGCGTTGCCAGTACATCCGCGTCATCATTTCCGAATTGGCGAGAGTCAGCGACCACTTGCTGAGCACGGGGGCGATGGGTTTGGATGTCGGTGCATTTACGTTCTTTCTTTATGCGTTTTACCAGCGAGAGCGGATCTACGACATCTTCGAGGCGTTGTGTGGCGCGAGATTCACCAACAGCTACACCCGAGTCGGCGGCGTGATGCACGACATGACGCCACAAGTGATCGAGAAAATTCGGGAATTCCTGCGGACATTCCCCAGCACGCTGGACGACATGGAACGGTTACTCAACCGTAATCGCATTTTTGTTGACCGCACGAAAGGCGTCGGAGTTCTCACCAAGGAAGAGGCCATTAGCAGGAGTTGCTCAGGCCCCATTGCACGGGCCAGTGGCGTCGCTCGCGATCTTCGTAAGGACGAGCCTTACCTCTCCTACGAGGACTTCGACTTCCAGGTTTGCTGTACGACCGCCGGCGACTGTTTTGCCAGGTATTTTATTCGCATTGAAGAGATTCGAGAGAGCCTCAAGATCATCGAACAAGCGATCGAGAATCTGCCCAGCGGCCCGGTGAACGTCGGGCCGGACGAACGAGCGGCCCTGCCGACCAAACAACAGGTCTACCAGACGATCGAAGGAACGATCACTCACTTCGAGTTAATGATGAGCAATCGTGGAATCGAAGTGCCGTGCGAGGAGACCTACGGGGCCGTCGAAGCGCCAAACGGCGAACTGGGGTTTTACATCGTCGGTGACGGTAGCAATGTAGCCTATCGCGCTCGCTGCCGACCGCCGTCCTACTTCCATTTTGCTGCCTTCCCACACCTAATTCGCGGCCATACGCTCAGCGATGTTGTGGCCGTACTAGGCAGCTTGAACATTATTGCCGCCGAACTTGACCGTTGATCGATCGGGATCGATCCAAAACTCGTTACCAACAAGAGTCACTGATGAATACAGCCGATTTCAAAGTGTTGACTGGGGAGATGGTCGAGCAGATTGAAGCGCTGCTGCCTCGATATCCCAACAAGCAGGCCGTCACACTGCCCGCGGTTCACATCGTGAACGCTGCGCTGCGCCACGTCCCACTCCAAGCCGTGGTCGAGATAGCCGAAATACTCGAGTTGGCGCCCGCCGAAGTGCAGGACACTTTGACGTTTTATGGATTTTTCAAACAAGACCAACCGCACGGTCGGACTCGAGCTTGGATCTGCCGCTCGATCAGCTGTCACCTCCGTGGGGGCGACGAATTACTCGATCATCTCTGCCAGGAATCTAGAATTCGCCCGGGCGAGACAACCGAGGACGGCAGCGTGACGATCGAATACGCCGAATGTCTCGGCGCCTGCGAACATGCCCCTTGCATTCTTGCCGGGGACGAGCTGCACAAGAGTGTTACCAAAGAAGACGCGGATAGGCTGCTAGCAAGCTGGAAGTAATCGTTCGTTCGTTTCTCTGAACCCCTAAGCCCCAAAAAAACAGGATCCGAGCCGTGGCCGAATTCGAGCCGGTACTCTTGGCAAACATCGATCGTGACGATAGTCACACCTTGCGCGGCTATGAGTCACAAGGTGGATATAACGGACTGAAAAAAACGCTCAAAAAGTGTAGCCCCGACGACATCGTCAATCTGGTGAAGTCGAGCAACCTCCGGGGCCGCGGCGGTGCAGGATTCCCGACCGGCTTGAAATGGTCGTTCCTGAATAAGAAAGACCATCCGATCTACTTCTGCCTCAATGCGGACGAGAGTGAGCCGGGGACGTTCAATAATCGAATTCTGATGGAAGAGGACCCACACCAGGTCCTTGAGGGAATCATTCTGAGTTGCTATGCCACCGGAGCCACGACGACTTACTTCTATCTAAGGTACGAGTATCCGCACGCTTGGAATCGCGTGCAGCAAGCGGTCGACGAGTGCTACGAAGCCGGCTACTTGGGGAAGAACATTCTGGGCAGCGATTTTTCGCTCGACATTTTCCTACACCGCGGTGCCGCTGCGTACATTTGCGGCGAGGAGACCGGACTCATCGAGAGCTTGGAGGGAAAACGTGCCTGGCCACGAATCAAACCCCCCTTTCCCGCCGTCGAGGGCGTCTTTCGCAAACCGACAGTGGTGAACAACGTCGAAACAGTCGCCTGCGTGAAACAGATCGTCGACAGAGGTGCCGATTGGTTCAAATCGATGGGCGTGCCCGCCGACCCGAGCAATCCACGCGACGCGGGTAGCTACGGTCCAAAACTCTATTGCGTCAGCGGACACATCGAAAAGCCGGGCTGCTATGAGGCACCACTGGGTCTGACAGTCCAGGAGTTGATTGACGAATTCGGAGGCGGAGTGTGGAAGGGGCGGAAAGCGAAGGCAGCCATTCCAGGTGGAATTAGCATGGGCATACTCAGCGCCGATGAATTCGACTGCCCACTCGATTTTTCCGGTCCGGGAAAATACGACTGCCTCGGCCTTGGCACGGCGGCCGTTGTCGTGATGGATGAGACGGTTTCAATGGTTGATGTGCTGCACAATTGCTGCCAGTTTTTTGCTCACGAGAGTTGCGGGCAATGCACACCTTGCCGCGAGGGCACTTCATGGGCCCTCAAAATGATGCAGCGCATCAGCGCGGGCAAGGGGCGTCTGATGGACCTCGACCTCATCCTGGAAATCGGCGATTCGATTGGAATCATCCCCGGGACAACCATCTGCGGTTTGGCCGATGGAGCAGCCTGGCCGATGAAAAATGCCATTCGCAAGTTCCGCGACGAATTTGAAAACTACATCAAGGAAACGAATCCGGACGGCTGCCATGAAACGGTCCCGGTTCCCGCCTTGAATTTGCAAGCGTCTCACTAATAACACATCCCACTCGATTACTTTTTGCGAACCACTGAGTTTCCCTATGGGCACAGTCCTCATCGACGGCGTTGAAGTCGAAATTGGCGACGACGAAAGGCTAAATGGAATTCAAGCCGCGCAGCGCGCCGATAAGGAGGTGCCGCATTACTGCTGGCACCCGGGTCTGTCCGTTGTCGCCAGTTGCCGGATGTGCCTGGTGGAAACAGGTCGCCGCGACAAGGAGACCGGCGATATTTCGATGGTGCCCAAGTTGGTCCCAGCATGTCAAACGCCGGCCACGGATGGCACGGTCTTCATCACCGACAGCGAGAAAGTCAGGGCCGCCCGCGCGTTGGTAGAAGAAGATTTGCTGATTCGCCATCCGATCGACTGCCCAATCTGCGATAAGGCGGGCGAATGCCATCTACAGGACTATCATTTCGAACATGGCCGCGAGGAACGTCGAGCCGACTTACAACCATTCACCAGTCGTCGACGTTCCCTGGGCGATACCGTCACGCTGTTCGTTGACCGCTGTGTGATGTGCAGTCGCTGCGTGCGATTCTGTCGCGAGACGGCCGGTACAAGCGAGCTGATGGTCGTTAACCGGGGCACCCATGAAGAGATCGACGTGTTTCCCGGTTTTCCGTTGGACAACAAGATGTCCGGGAACGTGGTTGACTTGTGTCCGGTCGGTGCCCTTGGAGACAAAGATTTCTTGTACCAGCAGCGCGTTTGGTTCATGAAGGGCCACGACCATGTTTGCGGTGGCTGTTCCGCCGGATGTTCCATTCGAGTCGATGAAAACCAGGACCGCATCTATCGCATCAAGCCCCGCGAGAATCAGCAGGTCAACCAATGGTGGATCTGCGACGAGGGCCGATATGATTGGCACTACATTCACGACGGCAACCGAGTTGCCGGACCGCAACGCCAGGCCGATGATCAGGCCGTCGAGTGGGAAGCGATTCTGGATGACATGGATACCGATCTGCGAAGACAGGAACGTATCGCGGCGGTATTATCACCGTTTCAAACGGTCGAAGAGGCCTATCTGCTTGCACAGTATGTGCGTTCAATCGATGCCGAAGCACTGCTCGGGGTTGGTCCTATTCCGGTCAGTGGCGAGGACGAGTCGTTCGCGCAGAACTTTACGATCCGCGCGGAGAAATGCCCCAATCGGAAAGGTGTAGAGCACGTCGTGGCGGGCCTCCAAGGCGAACTTCTCAATTGGGAAGCCTTCCAAGAAAAATTGGAGGCCGACGACAGTATTCAAGCGATTTGGGTCGTGGGCGGTGCGCCACTTGGATCCGAGTGTTTTAGCGACGAGACCGGGGCCTGTCTGCGGCGTCGCAGAACGCTCATTGTGCAGGAGCTCTTTCCATCGCCTCTGTGGAACTCCGCCGATTATCAGCTTCCCACACCAGCATTTGCAGAGCGGGCCGGTTCCTTTGTCAACTGTGATCACCGCCTGCAATCGGTCGACTGGGCCATCCGTCCACCGGCAGGCGTTTACACAGACGGCCAACTGTATTGGCGGCTGTTGAACCGCACTGGACTCTTCCAGGCCGACGTAGTGCGGCGAGAGCTGGCAGCCGATATCGGTTACTTCACTTTGGCGGCCGAGGAAATACCCCTCGATGGAGTTTGCTTGACGCTCAATCACTTAGCTACCGAATCAACCATGGTGGACTCCGCGTAACTGCGTGTCATACGAGATTTAGAAATGTTTTTGGAAACAATTCTCAAATTCGAAGTACCGATCAAGATCGGAGTCATGCTCGGCGGAGTCATGACGGCAGCCGCCTATTTCGTTCTACTTGAACGTCGCATGGCTGCCTGGATTCAAGACCGAGTGGGACCAAACCGGGTCGGAATCCCGCTGACGAAGATACGGCTTTTCGGTCTAGGACAGCCGCTGGCCGACGGGCTCAAATTCATTATGAAGGAAGAATTCACGCCCAGTCACGTCGATAAGCAGATGTTTCGCCTGGCGCCCATCGTCATCCTGACTGCAGCGCTGGCCGTTTTTGCGGTGATACCGTTCGGCAGTGTCATTCCATCGCTCGTGGATGGAGAGCCAATCGAACTTGTTGTCGCGCCGGGAATCGACGTCGGTTTGATCTACATCTTTGCCCTCTCCAGCATCGCGGTCTACGGAGTCATACTCGGTGGATGGGCAAGCAATAACAAATATAGTTTTCTCGGTGGGCTGCGATCATCCGCTCAGCTGATTGCCTATGAATTGCCACTTGGGCTCGGAATACTCGGTGTGGTGGCAGCGACAGGATCGTTGAACTTACAACAGATCATTCAACATCAAGCCAACTCGGGATTGTGGTTTGCTTTCGCTCAACCGTTGGGCTTTGTCGTGTTTGTCACCGCAGCATTCGCGGAATCCGCTCGACTGCCTTTCGACTTACCGGAGTGCGAACAGGAGTTGATCGGTGGCTACCACACCGAGTATTCCGGTATGAAATTACTGTTGTTCCTAATCGCTGAATTCTTGCATTTGGTCACCGCCGCGTTCCTCATCGTAATGCTTTTCCTTGGTGGATGGCATTTCTGGCTTATCACCGGATCGGATAACGACATCGGCTGGTTCACAGCACTCATCAGAGTAACTGTTCTGTGCGTGAAAATTTTCTTTGTCGTCGCGTTTTTCATGTTGGTGCGGTGGTCGTGGCCTCGCTTCCGATTCGACCAGTTGATGAGCCTTGCTTGGAAGGTGATGCTTCCACTGGGCATCTTCAACTTTATGGCCGTCGCCTTCATTGATCAGATCGGTCGTTTGTTCATTGTTCCGCTTTTCAGCGACGAAGCTTTCGGGGAAATCGCAGCCTCATGGATGATGGTCGTCCCCTCGGCTCTGGTATTTGTTGCCGCGTTATTTGTCGTTGCCAAGATGCATCCACACGTCGCCGATAATCGACCTCATCGTTCGTTTTCACCCGGAATCGATTCACAACTGTAGGCCAAGGTCAATCCGATGCAACAAGACGATCCGTGCATTAAATGGGTAGAAGAGCCTAAGCTCGGCACGGCAGGCATGATGTACCTTCCGATGTTCATCCAGGGCCTCACAACGACATTTCGTCACATGAAAAAGTCGCTCAGTGGAGGTGCGGTAACGGTTAGTTATCCGGAAGAAGAACCTCAGATCGACAACCCATTGATCTATCGGGGCGTTCACCGATTGAACAAAGACGACCAAGGACGTGTGAAATGCGTTGCCTGTTTCCTCTGTGCCACCGCCTGTCCAGCGCACTGCATCGACATCGTCGGAGTCGAGAGCTCGTGGGACGATCGAGAAAAATATCCGGAGAGCTTTTCAATCGATGAACTTCGCTGCATTTATTGCGGGATGTGCGAAGAGGCGTGCCCTGTGGATGCAATCGAACTGACGAGCTTGTACAACCTGACCGGACGCAGCCGTGAGGAAATGATCTTCGACAAAGAGAAACTGTTGAGCGTTTTCGATGCGACCCACGAGGCGGAACCGATGAAATCGAAAGAGCTGGGAGGTACCGTTTGATGGGCCGCTTGCCACCAGCCATCTTGTTCGCCGAATCGACTCTGAAAAATCTGGTGCTCGATCCATTGGTATGGGCGATCGCGCTCGGCGGAATCGCACTCTACGCGCTAATCCCACGCAGCACCAAGGTATCGCGATCGATTGGCGTGACATTGGGCGCAATCTCTGTCGGGTTGTTCCTGCTATGCACGATGGGTTTCTTTCCAACACACCAGTTCCTACGAAATCTCCCGCTGCTCCCACTGAACGGAACCTTCACTAGCCAACTTGTCTTTTCGGTCTGCGCGTTGGTGACGATCGTCTCGGCAGTCTGCACCATCACAATGCGAAGTCCGGTCTACGCGGCCATCTGGTTCGCAGTAACGCTGACCGGTGTATCGGGATTGCTCCTTTTTCAGGGCGCACAGTTCCTCGGGCTAGCAACGATTGTCGTCTATGCGGGTGCGATCGTCGTGACATTCTTGTTCGTCGTTATGCTGGCCCAATCCGATGGCCACTCGACCTATGACCGTATTACATGGGGTCATGTTCCGCGGGCAATGTCCGTTATTGCGGCGGTACTTATGGTGAGCGTGTTAACCTTCGCCGTTGGTCGAGAATCGCAAGATGAACGAGAACAAGTGGCGATGGCTATCGAACAGCTCAATCGAGAAGCGAGCAATGGGGTCGAGTTGACCGCCGATCAGCTTGCCAACGTTCGAGTCAGCGACGTCATCGCCGTTGACCTTCGCAGTGATGTATCCGACGAAACACTGAAAATACTGCAGAGTCAGTTACCGGCCGTTTTGACGCAGATTGACGCGTGGCAAAACAAGCCTCTGAGAATTGAGAAACTGTCGAGAAATAACGACCTTCTCGACTCGGAACATATGGCCCACCTGGGCGCCGAAATGTTCGGGCGTCATCTCATATCGGTCGAGTTGGCTGGAACTCTACTGCTGGTTGCTTTGGTAGGTGCGATATCGATCGTGATCCAGGGCCGCAGTAACGACCAGGAGGAGTCAACAACGTCGTGAACGAACTCAATCTGTTAAGCAACTACTTACTTCTGGGCAGCCTGCTCTTCGTTATCGGCATGGTCGGTTTCATCGTGCGTCGCAACATGATCGTCATGTTCCTGTGTGCCGAGATGATGTTGCAGGGCGTTGCGCTCAGTTTCGCGGCCTGGAGCCGATTTCATCACGACTGGGGTGGTCAGGTGATGGTCATCTTCATGATCGCAGTGGCAGCGTGCGAAGCGGGCATCGCTCTGGCGCTGATCCTGATGCTCTTCCACCGTTCCGATTCGCTTGACATTGTCGTTTGGCAGGATCTTCGCGAGTCGATTCTCCCCCCCTATGTCGATCGACAGATACCGGAAGAAATGGACGAGGATCGCGTTTGGCCGACCCTAACCCCCGCCGGTATTGAACCCGATGTAGATATTGGTGAACAAACCCACCGGCCGCGAATATAGGACAAAGTCGGAAAAAGTAACAACGCGCAAACGACAAAGATAAGCCGCTCATGGATACGATCGACAAATACATCCTGATGATTCCAGCCGCGCCGCTGCTCGCCGCCATACTGTGCGGCGTAATCGGCCCCTGGTTGTCGAAACGCGTGCCGAAAGTCACTGCCTGGATCACCGTCGCGGCACTTGGCTCATCGTGTTTCGCCAGCTTCATGCTGTTTGGGGAAATCAGCAGTCAACAGGATCCGCACGCCGCGCCGTTTTCACGAGTGATCGAAATCTGGACTTGGGCCAACGTTGACGAGGCCATGTTGCTGGCCCCTACCATGCATGACTTTCGAGTCGCGGTGACGTTGCGGGCCGATGCGCTCACCTCGATGATGCTCTGCATGGTGACATTCGTGTCGACGTTAGTTGCCGTCTATAGCATGGGGTACATGAACGGAGATCGTTCGTATTGGCGGTTCTTTGCCTACGTCTCATTGTTCGTCT
Source organism: Planctomycetaceae bacterium (assembly GCA_012959465.1). Taxonomy (GTDB): domain Bacteria; phylum Planctomycetota; class Planctomycetia; order Pirellulales; family Pirellulaceae; genus UWMA-0346. The sequence continues at coordinate 20,468 of DUDC01000065.1, read as the reverse complement.
TTTCGATGACCATGTTGGTGTCAGTCAGCAACTTTGTCCTGCTGTTTGTGTTCTGGGAAGCGGTCGGTGTCTGCAGTTATCTGCTGATCGGCTTCTGGTACACCAAACCCGAGGCGGCAGCCGCCGGCATGAAGGCGTTCTTAGTGAACCGGGTCGGTGACATTGGTTTTGCCTTAGCATTGTTCCTGATTTGGACCACGTACGGATCACTCAACTTCCACGACTCCCTGGTCACTGAAACGGCTGGTGAAACGGGTGTTGAAAAAACCGTCGTTCCCATCGATTCGAATAACGACCAAGACGTCAATCTGAGTTCCGACACTCTCCAAGGCGTGCTGAGCAGACATCCCAGCCAATATAAAACGGGAACGGTCGCGTTGGTCATCTGTCTGCTGCTTTTGCTCGGCGCCTGTGGAAAAAGTGCCCAATTTCCTTTGCACATTTGGCTTCCCGACGCAATGGAGGGCCCGACGCCTGTCAGTGCGTTAATACACGCTGCGACAATGGTCACCGCCGGAATCTATATGGTCACGCGGTGCTCTCCCCTGTTCATGGCGTCGCCGGATGCGCAATTGGTCGTCGCTTGTGTTGGCGGGTTTACGGCGCTACTTGGCGGTTTGATCGCATTGACGCAATTTGACCTCAAACGAGTCCTCGCCTACTCGACCATCAGTCAGCTCGGATACATGTTCCTTGGGCTGGGAGTTGGTTCTTTCGCTGGCATTTCCGCCGGTATGTACCACCTGTTTACCCACGCGTTCTTTAAGGCTCTCCTGTTCCTCGGAGCCGGAAGCGTCATGCACGCCATGGGCCATGTCATCGACATGCGTCGATTCGGTGGCCTCAGAAAAATCATGCCCATCACACATGCCACTTTCCTATTGGGCTGTCTGGCATTGTCCGGTCTTTTTCCATTCTCAGGCTTTTGGAGCAAGGATGCGATTATCGGCTCGATCCACGAGAAGGCGCATCAACTGCAGCACATCGACCACGGAGGGCACGGGGTGGCTGATGGTGGCGCCACAGTCACGAAGAGCGAGGCGGTCTACTCGCTGCCAATCGAGGTGGTCAGCAGTGTCTATTACTCCCTCTACTACCTGGCACTCTTCACCGCATTTTTGACTGCGGTCTATACGTTCCGCGCCTACTTTATGACTTTCCATGGCGAACTGCGAACTCCACTGGAAGCGGGTGAACACGCTCACGAGTCACCCCCCTCGATGACCGCGCCGCTCGTGGTCCTCGCCGTGTTTGCCACATTGATCGGCATGTTGATTGCGCCGTTGTCATCCTTCGCTGGCTTTATTGGCATGACACCCTCGCTTTCTTCACTCTATGTCGGGAGCCATGCGATTGAGTTCCACATGGATGTGGCGATGACCAGCATCGTTATCGTTCTCATCGGAATGAGCCTTGCCGCATACCTGTACTTGGGCGGCGCTCGCCAAGCGAACGCGTTGGCGCGTCTCTTCAATGCGCCCTGGTACCAGCGGATGTTCGATGTCAACGCCATGGCGCGACTGCAAAACAAATCGTGGATTCAGAAAACAATCCGCCGCGCGGAAGGGTTGGGGCTCGGTTGGCTGGCCGTTCTCACGGGACGCTTCCTGTTATTGATCGGCCTGGTCGTTTCCGCGCCCCTCATATTGTTGGGCTTTGCCTCGCCCTACCGACTCTCGCAAAAGAAGTTCTTTTTCGATGAGCTGTATCAGTTTTCTGTGGTCAAGCCGTTGAAGATCGCCGCCACGTTCCTGTATGCAATCGATCGCATTTACGTCGACGGACTTGTTAATTTAGTCGGACGACTTCCTGTTTTGCTCGGCAGTTTGTTGCGGCCCCTGCAAATGGGTCTGACGCCATTTTATGCCCTCTCGATGGTATTGGGCACTCTGGTGTTGATCCTCGTCAGGCTATTGTGGTTACCGTCATAGCCTAGTTCCACTCCTTTCATCGCGGTCTCCGTACAAGACAACTCCAATGTTCGAACCGGAAAACTTACTCCTAGCTACGATCCTGGTGCCCTTGGTGGGCGCTTGCCTGATGTGGGTTCTGGCACCGCTGGGCGATGTGATCGTCCGTCGCGTCGCACTGGGTACCACGCTTGTGGCACTGGTCGGTACGTGGGCTCTTGTCGCCAAGTTTCCCAAGAACGGCGATCAGCCCTTTGCAGTCTGGAGTTGGTTTGACGCCTCTCGCGATCTGAACGTACAGTTCAGTCTGGGACTCGATGGATTGAGCCTTTGGATGTTCGCGCTGTCAGCCGTCCTGATGGTCACGTCGATATTCGTCAGCTGGACGGCCATTCGCGAGCGAGTGCCCTTGTTCTACGGCATGCTGCTATTGCTCGAGTTTGGCTGCCTGGGCGTGTTCACCGCCCAAGACATCATCCTGTTTTACGTGTTCTTCGAGTTTACGCTTATCCCGTTGTTCTTCCTGATTGGCATTTGGGGCAGCGAAGACCGGCAGTACGCCGCCATGAAGTTCTTTCTGTTCACGCTCGCTGGGAGTATGCTGACCTTTCTTGGCTTGTTGGCGATCGTGCTGTTCGATTACAGCCGGACCGGGTCGCTCAACTTCTCGATCGCCGACCTAACCAGTAACCAGTCGGTTCCAGAGCAATGGCAAGTCTGTATTTTCGTGGCATTGTTCGCTGGATTCGCGATCAAAGTGCCGCTGTTTCCCGTCCACACCTGGCTCCCATTGGCGCATGTTCAAGCGCCGACCGCCGGTAGCGTGTTCCTTGCCGGAATCTTGTTGAAAATCGGTGTCTATGGATTTCTCCGATTCAGTGTCCCCCTGTTACCGAATGCGACGGCACAGTGCATGCCCTGGCTCCTTTGGCTGTCTGTCATCGGGATCATCTACGGTGCATTGGTCGCTTTGGCTCAGTCAGATATGAAAAAACTGGTCGCCTACTCCAGCGTCAGCCATCTCGGCTATTGCACATTGGGACTGTTCGCATTGACGCCGTTGGCCGTCCAGGGCAGTGCCCTGCAAATGATCAACCACGGCATCTCGACCGGGGCCCTATTTGCTTTGGTCGGAATGCTGTACGAACGATATCACACTCGAGAAATTGCTCAGTACGGGGGGCTGGCAAAACGTTTGCCATGCCTGACGTTCTTCATGATCCTCTTCACGTTTAGCAGTATCGGGCTGCCCGGCACGAACGGATTCACTGGAGAGTTTCTGATCTTGATCGGCATGTTCCAGCGTGGCTGGGCCACCCCTGACCTGCTAATTATCGCCATTCTGGCCGTCTCGGGTGTTGTCCTCGGCGCTTGGTACATGCTGAATTTGGTCCGCCGAGTCTTCTTTGGACCGCTGCGCGAACCGACTGGACATGGTCATGACAACGGTGAACCGATCACCGACTTGAACGTTAGAGAGGTCGCTGCCCTACTGCCGCTCGCCGTGCTCGTTTTTTGGATCGGTTTGTACCCCAAGTTCTTCCTTGATCGCATGGCACCGTCCCTGAACAGGGTGACGTTCGCGGCTGAAGAAGAAGTTCGTCACCTGGACATTCAGAATGAGAAACAAGCGGCCGCACCACAGGTCGTAACGGAGTCGCTCGCACGTGTACGATGAACTACTAAAAACTGTTGTGACGCTGTTGCCAGAGATCTTTCTGATCGCGATGGCAACGATCCTATTCGTCGGTGGCGCGTTTGTTCGTGCGCCTCGCGTCTGGCTGATTGTCACGGTCGCTGCGGAAGTGGTGGCAACCTACTTGGTGTGGCAACAGTCCGATAGCGAAACTGCGATCTATGGGCCGATCATCGCCGACCAATTTGGCAACGTCGTCCGCTGGCTTGCGACGACCACCGGCCTACTGTTAGTGCTCGCTGGCGCTCGGACGGCCAAGGGCAAGCTCTCCACGGAGTTCTTGGGCGCAATGCTCGTCATCACCGCGGGTGTCATGTTCGTTGGACGGGCGAATGAGTTGGTATTTCTGTTCCTTGGCTTGGAATTGATCAGCATCCCCACCTACGTGCTGCTTTATCTGGGCCGCCAGGGCCGCGGAACTGCCGAGTCAACGGCGAAGTACTTTTTTCTCAGCATCCTCTCCTCAGCCGTCTTCCTGTACGGCCTCAGTTTCGTTTATGGGCTTGCCGGCACAACTACGCTCCTGGCCATGGACAGTGGCACTGCGACGATCCAGTCGGCCTTCATGGCCGAACCGTCGACGCTGGGCGGAATTGCACTGGTCTTGGTCCTCGCTGGCTTGGGATTCAAGATTGCCGCCGTACCGTTTCACTTCTATGCACCGGACGTCTACCAGGGTGTTAGCCATAGCAACGCTGCACTCTTGTCGATCGCGCCGAAATTGGCGGGCATGGTTGCCATTATTCGTCTTGTATTGATTGGATTGCCGGGCGCCAACCCGATGGTGTGGCAACTGCTGTTAGTGATCGCAGTGATCACCATGACACTTGGCAACGTCTCAGCGCTCTGGCAGACCGATCTGCGAAGAATGATGGCCTATTCATCGATCGCTCATTCAGGTTACATGCTCATCGGTTTGGCCGCAGCAGCGGCCGCACCGACTCAGGCCTACGGTGGTATTGCCGCCGTGCTGTTTTATCTCTCTGTCTACGCCTTAGCGACTGTCGGATTTTTCGCGGCCCTCTCCTATTTGGGAGACAACGAGGAATCGGTCCGCAATGTCGATGACCTGGCCGGTTTGGCGAACAACCAGCCTTTGATCGCCGCCGCCATCGCGTTGTTTCTGTTTTCGCTGGCTGGTATACCGCCGTTGGCTGGCTTTTGGGGGAAGCTGACGTTACTCACCAGTTCTGTCGACGTCGCCATTCACCATACCGACCCCACAGCCCGCACCTGGTTCCTCGTGCTAGCGATCACCGGCGGTATCAATGCCGCGATTGCCGCCGCCTACTACCTGCGTATCATCTCGATCATGTTCTTCCGAACTAGCCGGACACCATTGCAGGGTACCGGCGGATGGCAAGCGGCGGCCGTCGGTGTTTCAGCACTATTGGTCCTTCTGCTGGGCATCGACCACGGACACATCGCCGATGCCGCACATGAAGCCGAGTCATCGCTGCGGGCCTTTCCCGAAATGGAGCAAACATCGCTCGATCCCGGCGAAGCCAAGCTGCCAACATAACTGTACCGCAATAAGGAGGCCTGCGTCGTGAAAGTCTTCAAGTATTGGGCTCGAGCCACGGCATCGGTTGATTCGCCCCAGGGCCCCTGGGAGTTGGGGCAATACGCGGGCTCGAATGAGAGTCCGGAACAGGCACAGCAGCGGGCTGAGGAACGCGTGCGGGTGGCACGGCAGCGACTGAGCGGGCAGCACCTGCCTCCACATCAGCAGTATGACTATGGCGAACAGGGTGCTCTGCGTGAGGAGGTCGTCGAAGAGTACCCGGACAATGGTCAACTCAAAGCGGTCATCACCCGGAACATCTATGGGGCCCTTGTGCTGAATACGGCCGATCTGCTGATAGCCGATATCGATCTTCCGGTCGAGTCGGCGACATCGGCGTTCGCACGCTGGTGGAACCAACTGTGGGGCCGCAGCGTCGAATCGCCGCAAGCGAAGATTATCGACCGAGTGCAGCGAGTAGCAACCGAGCAGGGGCTTTCCCTACGACTCTACCGCACGTTTGCCGGTTTTCGATGCCTAGTCACCAATCGGACGTTTGAGCCCACCAGCGACGAAGCCACAGCGTTGCTCGCGGATTTGGACACCGACCCTCTCTACATCAAGTTGTGCACAGCTCAGGAGTGTTTTCGAGCGCGTTTGTCTCCCAAACCGTGGCGATGTAATCTGCCGCGACCGCCGCACCGATTCCCGTACCGCTCAGCGGCTGCGGCTGCCGCGCAACAGAAATGGGAAGAAAAGTACGCCGCAGCGGTTTCCGATTACTCGACATGTCAGCTGATAGAGTCATTCGGCGATAGCCGCGCAATCGCGAGCCTTCGATCTCTGGTGGATCTACACGATCGACTGGCCTGCGCCGGGGACGGGCCCTTGGCGTAACGATCGGTGGCTGCGCCGATGCACTGACCGACCGGCTTCAGAAATAGACGATCGGGTGTCTGAAACTGGCCCGGTCCCATCATCTCATCGTTCCACACAAGTCCAGTCAGTTTTGCCTGGACCTTGTCAGGCAGCTGGCAGGTGCAATGCTTGTAGAGGGTATTTTTTTAGAGTGAATTGCGAGTGATTAGTGTTGCCCTTGGTTGGTCGACCGAGGTCCCGGAGTTTCCTTAAAGATTTGTCATCAGTTATTTGTCACTTTTCATTTGTCATTGAAGAAAGGTGCAAGTTGGGAGGCTCGCCTCGAACCGATGGATTGGAAGACAGGTTGATCGATTTCGCCGTGCGGTTCATCAGGATGGCAGATGCTCCCAACGACACGGAAGCACGCGGTGCAGAGAGAAAGCAGATTTCGTTCGCAAATGGAAGCTCGCCATTAAAGAGCTACACGAAACAAGTTACTGACGCAGAATGATTGGCCGCTCGGGACTAAAGCCGCGTGCTAGATGCATCGGTTAAGACCGCGAAAATGACAAATAACCAATGACAAATAACCAATGACAAATCGAACGCCGACCTTCGACCGGACTTCAACTCCCACACCATCTGTCCAACAACCGAAAGAAGTTTCGGTCCTAAACAGTCAGTTTTCTTGACAAGAGACTTGCGTGGTCCGATGAGCCGGCTCTGCGCCGGTGGGGTTAATTCCATCAAGTCGACTAAATAAACAAGCCGCTTACATCGCACGCCGCGATGGGTCACTCGGGATTTTCGCTCCCAGCCTCGGCAACTCGACGAATGACACGCGTGCGAGTGATTCCTAACAACCGAGCAGCCTGGGCCTTATTGCCATTGGCAAGTTCCAGGGCTCGGTTGACGAGCCGCTGTTCGATCGACCTCAAGAATTCATCCAATTGAATTGGTTCGTTCTCTTGAGGCTGTTTGAGGTCTTCCATGTACCAGTGAATCCGTTTCGGCAGGTCGGCCACTTCGACGCGAGTCCCATGGGCCGATTCACAGGCCTCTTGCACGACTTGGGCCAACTGTTCTAGATCACCGGGCCAATTGTAGGCCTGGAGATGTTCCAACGCGGTTCTAGAAAATCCACCGTGTTGCTCGCCGTCGCGATTCAGTCGTTCCAGAAAGTGCTGTGCTAGTAATGGCACGTCATCGCTGCGGTCCGCCAAAGGCGGAACGCGGATGGTCAGCGTGGTAAACGTGCCACTGACCAAAGGCAAAAAGTCGATTTCTTCTAGTTCTTGAGCGGACGTGGTAAGCACGCGGTAATCCCAGGCACCTTGACGGATTAGCCGATCGAGTAACAGCTGGCATTCATGGGACAAGCGATCGATGTCCAGGAACAACAGGGTATCCGGCACGTCGACACCCGTGAAGAACTCGGCTCGCGAAGATTGAAATGAAGCTAACGAGGTCTCCAACAGTTCGGTGTCCAATAGGTCGCACGACAATGGCAGTAATCGTCCCTGTAGGGGTGGTCGGTTGTAAAACACCGATCTGGCGATTTTCTCCCGCCCGCATCCTTGCGGCGCGACAATACTGACGTTCATGTCGCTTGACGTGGCAAGATGGAGCTGTGTGCGAACTTTTTGTGTTGACGGGTGCATTCCAATCACAAGATCCAACGGATGTTGGCGTCGCATTTCGTCTCGGAATGCGGCCAATTGACCATGCAACTTTTGAAGCTGTTCAAAGGTAGGATCTTTCTCGGGGAATCTCAATGAGGCCAGAATCCCGATCACCGCAAACTGACCTTTGACCGACGTTGGCAAAGGAATCCAAGTGCTCTCAACCGGCTCCGGAAAAGACGCGGGCTGCACGGTTGAACAAAGAGTTGCGCCCCCAAAAGCGTCGGGGGGAGGACACAGACCAGCCACCAATTCATCGAGAGGGTCGTCGACCGGGAGGGAATGGTATTGGCATTTTCGTCCGACCAAGGTGGACGGATCTACGTTCAAGGCGGTGGCCAGGGCAGTGTTTCCGTAGGCGAACCGGCATTGAGCGTCGATAAGGAACACTGGTACTTTCACCGAGGCAAAAAACCGCTTCAACTCGCCCGTCATCGAACGTCGCTGCGGCATTCACACTTCTCCCTCGACTCATCAACTATTTTTAACCCTGCACGGGTACCTCACTGTACCACACAATCGTCTGGTTAAAAAAACTGGCTGTCTAGTCGGCATTCGATTTGGAGTGCGGTGACTTGTCACCGCTTTTCCTTGCCAAATGAGAATTGACAAATAACGAATGACAATTCTCTCATTTGTCGGACATAGCGTGTGGTGGAAGTCCGCTCCAGGCGCACCGCCATTTGGAGTGCGGTGATTTGTCACCACCTTCTGTCTCCGAGGAAAACCCCGTGGATCTTCACTGGCTGGTCGAGTGACCGCCGACTGCGGTTGAGTCCAGGAGCTAGCCTTCCCTGCCTCAGCTTTATCCCAACACGGGCAACTGAGTTTGAGGTGGTTCTTTCTCGGCCATCATGGCGATGTTTCGCACCAGGTTGTATGCCAACTTCTCAAAATACGGGGCGACAACCGGGTCCTGAACGATACTGGCGACGGAGCCATTATCGCCGCTTTCTCGTATCCCGATGTTGATCGGAATCTCGCCGAGGAACGGCACATCCATCTCCATGGCCTTAGCTCGAGCGCCACCGGACCCGAAGATGTCGTACCTTTTATTGCAATCCGGACACAGAAATCCACTCATGTTCTCGACCATGCCGAGGATCGGTATGTTGACGGTACGAAACATGGAAATCGCTTTTACGGCGTCCAGCAGAGCCACTTCTTGCGGTGTGCAGACGACGACAGCACCGGTGGTGGGAATGATCTGCGACAGAGTAAGCGCCACGTCCCCCGTACCGGGCGGCATGTCAATCACCAAATAGTCTAGTTCTCCCCATTGAGTTTGTCCCAACATCTGAGTGATTGATCGATGCAGTAGAGGTCCTCTCCAAACAACGGCTTGGTCAGCTGGAACCAAATAGCCGATCGACATCACCGAAACGCCATCGACCACGGCGGGTAAGCCCTGTTGCGCCCGCGGTGCCTGATCCAATGTGCCCGTAAGATGAGGAACGCTTGGACCGTATACATCGGCGTCGAGGATTCCGACCTTCGCCCCCATGCGGTTTAAAGCGAAGGCCAACGACGTCGAAACCGTGCTCTTGCCTACGCCACCCTTTCCAGAACCAACGGTGATGACACTGCGAACGGGAATCCCCATTTCACCCGCACGAGGAGCCGGGCGTTCGTGCTCGGCGCGCTCGACTTGCACGTCGTCAACCTGGGACAAACGCTGCTTAATTCGATCGATCAACGATTGCTGAACGTCGGCCCAGATAGGAAACGAGTGAGTTGTCACTGCGAATCGAATCGAGACGCGGCTACCATCCACGCGAACATCCTGGAGCTGATTCATCTCGATGGCATCTCGTCCTGTTTCCGGATCGGGAAAACCAGCGAGTGCCTCGCGAACTTGGACCTCGGTGACGGATGTACTCGACATGACTGCTCCTCGGAAATCGCGGCTTGCCGTTGGCTGCCGCCGTTAGATGGTGTTGTGCCAAGGTAAGTTGCCCGCCTCTACCTCGTGCCAGTGCACTGTGTCTCTTTTGATTGGCGTGCGGAGCCGAGCGACGCGGGCGATTAGCTTATAGAGCGTTTCAGCCTGGTGTTTTTCGGTGGCAATCCAGGTGACACCTGCCTCCCACCACAGGGGAAACCACGGCCTGAGTGTGGGTGACGCCAATAGGAAGACGAACGAATCACGCGAGGCAGTTCGGAGTTTTAGCAACCACGGCAGGACGATTTCTGCGAGCGAATCATCCACCGCCCGACCCAGACCGATGAAATCGTCTCGAGAGCACGGGTCGAGGGAGTATTGGGAACTGCGACGAACGTGCAAACTCACGCCGAGACGACGATCAACATCCATGGAACGGAGCACAGGCTCCCATCCACCGTAGTCATCGATCACCAGTAGACTCGACACCGTTTGCACGGTTTTCCCCACACATGACACATCCAAAAGCCGCCTCAAACGCAGGATATCGTAGAAGGAAGGTGCGAGATTGACAACCAGTACGAGTGGAGGCCGGAATTCGAGGAGAATCAAAAAAAGTAGAGCCTTCCTAACTTTAGGAAGGCTCTTTCTTGTTGTTTCATGGAATCGGCTACGGCCTAGCGCTTTTTCTTCTTCTTTGCGGCTTTTTTCTTCTTAGCCGGCTTTCTCTTGGCCGCTTTCTTAGCGGCCTTTTTCTTCTTAGCCGGCTTCTTCTTAGCGGCCTTTTTCTTCTTAGCCGGCTTCTTCTTGGCGGCTTTCTTCTTAGCCGTCTTCTTAGCCGTCTTCTTAGCCGTCTTCTTCTTGGCCGTCTTCTTCTTGGCCGTCTTCTTCTTGGCGGTCTTCTTTACAGCCTTCTTGGCAGCTTTCTTCTTCTTGGCCACAGTTCGTCCTCCGTAATTAAGGTTCGACAGTGAATCCATGTCTTGGTGTGGCGAGTGCCAACACTTCGCATGCCTCACTCACATCCAAACGTCTCCATGATGGGCCAACGGTGTGGGCGACTCATCCAAAAGTATCGCAAGACCTTCTTCCACACCCTACTTAATTTTGTAGTTGTACGTATGTTTCGGTTTTGTGCAATAGTTTTTTGAGTTAAATCCTAAAAATCACGCCGCTCGGCACGACATTTCAGGGTGCAGATTCGCCGTAACTGCAGTGTGACAATAACATGTCACCTCGGTAGTAAATGCAAAAAAACACAAAAAACTGCGGTAACAACGCTGTTTTAGGCGTTTTTTCGTTATGGCACATGTATGTCACCTAGACCTTCCAGTCACGTTAAGAACGAGAGGGAGCGGTGATATATATTTTAAAAAAGATCCGAAAAAACAGGCGAAAACGGGCCGAAAGTGTGTCGCGCGCGGGAGTTAGTGCCAACTGCCACGTTCCAGAGTGGCGTAACTAGAGTAGGCGAACATCCCGAACATCAGGGCAATGAAGATGTGATCGGTTTTGAATAATGCCCATCCGGCGACCGCCGCTGAAGTGAACACCGACAGCCAAAGCGAATTGACAATCCCTTTCCACGGATCCTTCAACGTCATCAACTCGCGGGCAATCTGACCGCCGTCCAAAGGGTAAACAGGCAACAGATTCACAAGCCCCCAAAAAATATTGACATACAGCAACATGCTCACCAAACTTTGCAGCTCCGGGCTCCCGACAGCGAGTTTTTCGCGCCAAAACAATGGAAACTTCGCCAAATTCAGGTCAATATGGCCTCCGGTGAGCAAAATGAACATCACCACCAATGCCGCCAGCATGAAGCCGGCCCCCGGGCCGGCAAGCGTGTACAAAATACGCTCCAGCGGCCCAATGCGAGGTCTCGAGCCACCAAACGGGCTGTAATCGGAATCTGGAATCGCCAAACCGCCAAATGAATAGAGCACGACGCGCGGGCGTAGACCAAAGTACCGCATGATTAACGCGTGTCCCATTTCATGCACCAGAATAGACACGAAAAGGACGCTGGGCCATAGTATCAGCGCCGTGCGGTCACCGCTCGCGCCCAATATGACACCCACCAGCCAAAAGAACGGGTGAACTCGCACCGGAATGCCCAGGAGGCTGAAACGCAGGTCATAAGCTGTCGTAGGGGGTTCGCTTAACACGCGAAGATCCTCCAAAATCCACTATTCTATGTCGCCCAAATCGTGCCCACCGCGATTCTAGACGGCCACGCTACTTGCGGGCCACAATACGCCTCAATGTTCATCGGACTAGGCCGCCCGACGTCGATCCAGCTTTCGATCCGACAAGACATCGCAAATATATGTTGCCGCCGTCGCCGATGCGCCCTGGGCCACTACTTCATCGCGAATGCGACCAAGTTGCTCCACCTTACGAGCATGTGCCTTGGGATCTTCTAGCCATTCGATGGCGTGCCGCGCTACTTGGGGCGAACAGTCCTCACTGGTCAGATATTCTGGCATGGGAACCCTCTCGGCATCCGCCGCGTCAGGATCAAAAGGAACAGGGCGACCGGTAAGTCCATCGTCCGTGCCAAGCAGATTGACCAAAGTAATGTACCGCACTTTAAGCAAGAAACGCCGCACAAATGCAAGCCTCCACCGCGGTCCCCAGTAAACAATCGCCGATGGCTTCTTGTGATACAGTAGTTCCAATGACACGGAACCAGAGCATGCCAAACAAACGGTAGCCTCGCGAATCAATTCGGGCGTTCGCCCATGGTAGATATCGAGTTGGACACCCTCCTTGTCACAACTCGCTCGTACCTCATCGGCGTGTTGCTCGCTAAAACAGGCAGCAGCAACCTGGCAGTCAGGGCGAGCTGCTTGGATCAGTACGGCCGCTTTCTGCAAGATAGGCCAGTTGTCCTGCACTTCTTTTCGTCTCGATCCGGGCAACAAGGTAACCAACGGACCGTTTCCCTGGAGAGTCGAAGCAAAACCCTCGTCCAACGAGCGCGTTGCCAACTCATCAAAGTAAGGGTGACCGACAAACGTCGCGCGACAGCCACGTTGCTGGTACCATTCACGTTCAAAAGGCAGTTTGCATAATACGTGATCGACCAGCCGACGCATTTTTCGGACCCGCCAAGAGGCCCAGGCCCACATCTGTGGCACGCCGTAGTAGAAAACGGGAATTCCCTGCCGCTTTGCCGCTCGAGCGATCCACCAATTGAATCCGGGATAGTCGATCAATACGACCGCATCGGGCCGTTCCCGACGCAGAAATTCGTCGGCCTTGCGGTACAATCCCCAAAACTTGGGGATCTTCGCAACAACCTGTGTCACCCCCATGATTGCTAGCTGCGTCAAATCTTCCAACACGTTACAACCGGCGCGGCGCATATTGGGCCCACCATAACCACAAAACGTCCATGAATCTCCCCGCTGGCGGATCGCTTCGATCAGGTTTGCGCCGTGCAGGTCACCACTCGGCTCGCCCACGGAAAAGAATATCTTGCCGCTCATCGCCCTGCCATTTCGCCAGTCGGTGTCGTGCCAATTCGTCCGCCACTTGCGCGAAAGTATGGCAAAACAGGCAAAATGAGGCTAGGTCAAAGCAAAGTCCTCGGCGGCGTTGGACTACAAAAAAAACGGGCCGCCCTCAGGCAGCCCGCTGATCACTTTTTCAACTGAATCAGATCTATTCAGTGTCGGCTTTTTTGGCCGTCGTCTTTTTGGCGGCTTTCACTTTCGCAAAGCCCTTGTCGAACGCTTTGTCATTGAAGACCAAGTCGCTAGCACCATCTTTGGCCTTCTCGGTCTTGCCCTTGCAGTTGTTGCAGCAGAAAGCGACTTCCACCGTGCCAACCTTGATGGCCGTGGAGAGGTTCAATTTTCCGCCGGTCAACGGGCACTTTTTCTGCTCGAACTGCTTCGTGGCGACCAGTTGCTGGTTAGCGCTGGTGGCAAACTTCTTCGGCGAACCACTGAACTTCTTCAGACAATTTCCACAGCAGAAAAACACCTTGGCGTCCTTGTACGAGGCGAACTTGTCAATTTTCGCACCGGCCTTTGGGTTTATTGCGCACTTGACCTTCTTCAGGTCAATGTCACCGGCGACCAAAGTGGCGGTAACCAAAACTGCACACGCAACGGCGGCAAGCATACTTCGAGTTTTCATTTTTTGTTCCCTAACGAAAATAACTAACGGCCACCTGCGACCAACGCAGACAGCGAACGAATTCGGCCCTCGAACTCTGAGCAACGATTATCACGGACTCAATCGCGCTTCGCAACATTTTCATCACTAAATATCACGTTTAACCAGGCATTTTCTTGTATCCTATCCCACGCTCGGATCAGAAATTTACGATTTCTTCGGCACAGAAAGCCATTTAATGCGGCTAGAACGCTGGCTATTGCTCTGGTTGGTACTTTTTAGCGGAGCGGCCCTTTTTTGGCCGTGGCCAGATTTCGATCTCTTTGTGCTTACCGCCGAACTCGGACAGCCGATGTTTGCCGTGACGATGGCCTGCATCGGCTTCATGCTCCCACCTAAAGAAGTCGACGATACCCTACGCAACCTCGGCTCGGTGGGTGCCGGTGTCGCCACGCAGTACTTGACGATGCCGCTGATGGCTTTTGGGCTGGCATCGATCCCCGGTCTAAGTCCAGAGACGCGTCTGGGATTGATCCTGGTCGGATGCGTCCCCGGTGCCATGGCGTCCAATGTGCTGACTCTGCAGGCTGGTGGTAACGCAAGTTATTCTGTCGGGTTGACCACCTTGGCTACTCTCCTCTCCCCCATCGCAGTGCCATTCGCTCTTGGCTTGGCCCTCGGCAGCCGGGATCCGGAAACCGTGAAACTCCTTTTGACTAGCTCACTCTGGCTGTTTGTCACCGTTGTCTTGCCAGTGATCGTCGGCCAACTAGCTTCCCGAATACTCCCGCTAAACAAAGTCCAACGACAACAGGCTACATCGATTGGCCGTTTCATCGCCAATTTTACAATCCTCTGGATCATCGCTGTGGTGATAGCAAAAAACCGGAATGAACTATCTACCGATTCATTTCCGCGAGACCTCGTGCACCGGCTATTTTGGTTGAATATGGGGGGGTACTTCGTCGGCTTCGTCGCCGGCTCGGCGATTCGGCTCGACATTCGAAAACGCCGAGCGTTGACACTAGAAATCGGAATGCAAAATGCCGGACTGGGAGCTCTGTTGGCGGCCAAACTGTTCGGTGACCTTGCGGCCCTCCCCCCTGCCCTTTTTACGTTTGGTTGCATGCTCAGCGGAACCGTGCTCGCCAACAACTGGAGCTGGTTGGACCGACGAAAAGCCGCAGCCAATCGAGAAGTCAAACACGGTGAATCGACAAAATGATAGCGCCTTGGCGCTGGAAAAACAGACGCGTCGGGTTAAGTTTGGCCGCCGACCACAACTTCCAACGTAACGACCGCTTGCTCCTGGGCGGGCTGCGCTAGTCGAACTTCAATCCGAGCGCCATGGGGCTTGGCGGCGGTCACACGGACCGTCGCGTCCGGCCCATCAACCATGTACGCGTCGATCTCGAATTGCCCCTCGAGGACTGGACAAAAGGCCACATGAGCAACCTCAATCCGCTGCTCGTGGGCGAAACGGACACGCAAGACGGCCCAAATCTGCTCCTGCCCCTCACCGTTGCGGCTGCGGACCCACTGCTGTTCGACCTCCGGTGCCGGCAGCTCATCCAGCTCTGTACCTGTTGAATCGTAAAGGTGAGGGCCCTCAGCTTCCGAAACGCCTTCCGCCATGTCGCGACTGACTGGGGGCCGGGCCAACGGCTCCACGTAACGATGCCAGGACCATTCACCGACAATCGCGAGGACGACCAAACAACTCAACGATACCCACGGTCCGCTGGGTGAAGAAAGTGTCAAGCACGCGGCGATTAGAATCAACGTGGGGAGCCAACGTTCCGAAATGGACGGGGTGCGTCGCACGGCCCTTCGTCGAGACTCTCGCCACAATCCATCGACGACGACCGCCAATATCCCGCCAAACAGGACTTCCGTTTCCGAAAGCGTCGTCAACGCTCCACTAGCTCGGCGGACGAGTAGCCACCCGGTCAACAGGAGCGAAACCAGCAAGAATACGACGAGGCCAAAGTGAACGAGGTTCACTTGGAGCTCACGATTATTTGCATCGATCGTTTGAGTGGCACTTGGCATGACCGACAGCGCGACTTGGGTGAGGGAACGGTGGCCTAGTTGGCTGTCTCGGCACTGGCGGCACTGGCGGCAGCCGAAAGTTCTGCGGTCTTATTCGTTGCCTCCCACGTGAAGTCGGCGTCGTCACGTCCAAAGTGACCACCAGCGGCCGTCTTGCGGAAGATCGGGCGGCGCAGGTCCAGATAGTCGATGATCCCACCAGGGGTTAGCGGGAACACTTCACGGACCAATTCGCACAGCCTATCATCGCTAATCTTCCCAGTGCCCTGCGTGTCAACGTTGATGCTGACCGGCTCTGTAACGCCAATCGCGTAGGCCAATTGCACTTCACACTGATCCGCCAGCTCCGCGGCAACGATGTTCTTGGCCACGTGTCGTGCCATGTAGGCCGCACTACGATCCACCTTGGTTGGGTCCTTGCCGCTAAATGCACCACCACCGTGCCGTCCCCAACCGCCATACGTATCGACGATGATCTTGCGACCGGTCAAACCACAATCACCGTGTGGTCCGCCAATAACGAATCGACCCGTCGGGTTGATGTGGAAAGTAATCTCGTCGGTTACCAGCTCACTCGGAAGCAAGGGCTGAATGATCTCTTCGATAATGAAGCTGCGAATCTCTTCGTTGCTGACGTCTGGATGATGCTGGGTCGACACAACGACCGTGTCGATTCGAATCGGCTGGTTTCCGTCATACTCAACCGTCACCTGGCTCTTACTGTCTGGACGCAGCCACGAGACCTCGCCATTGCGACGAGCGTCGGTCAAGCGATTGATAATTCGATGCGATAAGGCGATTGGCAACGGCATGAGTTCGACTGTGTCGCGACAGGCAAACCCGAACATCAAACCCTGATCACCAGCTCCAACCTCTTTGCCCGCACCCTCGTCCTCATTGACACCCTGAGCGATATCGGGACTTTGACGATCCAAGGAAACGAGAACAGCACAGGTTGCTGCCGAAATCCCCATTTCATCGTCGGTGTAGCCGACGTCGCGAATCACATCACGAACCACCTGTTGGTAATCAATCACGGCGTTTGTCGTAATTTCGCCAGCGATAATCGCCATCCCAGTCGTGACCATCGTCTCACAGGCGACACGACTATGGGGGTCCTGAGCGAACAGTGCGTCCAGAATGCCATCCGAGATGTTGTCGGCGAGCTTGTCGGGATGTCCCATGCTCACAGACTCGCTCGTGAAGAGATATTTGCCGGTCGCCACGTAATGCTCCTTGAAGTGCGTCGAATACGTCGAATTCGGGGCCAAAAAACAAGAACATCAGTATAATTCACGCGATATATTTGGTCTAGACCGCGGTGTTGAGCAGCTCGTTTGAATGTCTGTTTCTTCCCGCCGGACCCTTCGATGGCCGTCGTCAGCTGCTGTTTACCGCTGAAGTTCCCGTAACATCGCCTCTGGGATCCGCGGCGACGGCAAATTCGGCGTCTTCATGACCAGTGCCCTGAAATTGTCGGCGAGCACCTCTTCTGGATGGATGATGTAGCCGGTGTTGATGCCGATGTTCCAATACAAGTCGGCCCGATTGTTGGGACTGACAAACCATGGTTCACCGTCTTTCAATTGAGGTCGAAACCCGTCTTTGGTCAGTTTCAAGACAAGCAATCGAAACTGCATGTAGTTGAAAAACGTTTTGCCTTGACCCGGTTCATACGCCGATTTCGCCCACAAGAAGGGTGTCGCTGGTACTGTTTTCCCGTCGACATCAATCTTCACAATGCAGTCCAATTCTGGAGCATCAGGATTGGTGATCTTCCTCGCCTTCAACGCCTCGGGCAACGGAATTGGAGGACAGGATTGAAAACCGATGATCCGGTACAAACGGTAGCGAAGTTCGGGGTTGTGGCTACTCAATACGTGAAACAGCTCATGAGCCAACAGCGACTCGAGCCGCCGTGGATTCCTGAGGAATCTCGGTGAGAGCATGATCGCATTCGCTCGACAGTAGGCCGCATTTCCCTCTACCTTTCCGGTTGTTTGGACCAACAGCACCGTCTTGGGAAGCGGCAGGTTGAATCGATCGAGTCGTTTCCTTAGAGACTCAACAACTGGCCCGATCTGTTTTTTTTGTTCGTCCGTCCAAGGCACGAATTGGTCTGCCGAAAACTCAAGGAACTCACTCATTCTTGCCGGGGAGCGGTCAAGTCGACTCTCGAGATCGAACTTAGACATCGAGCGAATAAAGCGATCGACTCGTTGGAAAGCCTGCGTCGCTTCGGCCTTGTTGGCGAAACGAACGGTCGTTTCACCATGCAGCGGCAACGCATCCTCGGCGGTGGTCACGGCTGTGCTGATTGCCATCATCAGATAGACCACCGCTGGGCCATAACATCGCCGTTCCCGGCGTGCCGCAACCCAACCAACACCTCGACCGTTATCTGTCCAGTGCATATCCGCAATCTCCTGTAGGCTAGTCACATCGCGTGGGGCGAGCGATAATGATAGCGAGTTTTCTCCTAAAGCCGAACCAAACCTGGCAACGTCTCAACCGAAATTAGGCGACCGCGATGGCACGTTGGCCCGAACACAAATGGACCACTTGGTTTACGTACCTGTCGATTTTCGTCGGATTTCCGGCACTTTGTATCCTGGCTTATCTCTACGTACAGTATGGTTTCTAGACTTCGTTGGCCGAGCGCCTTTCACTCGTCAGGCATCTCGTCACAAAAGGCCGATTCAGAGAGCTTGCGCCGTTCGAAGTCTACAAAACCGTGAAGGTGACTGATGCTACATGCCGTGATAATGGCCGGGGGAGCCGGAACACGATTTTGGCCGGCTAGTCGCCGAGACGTTCCTAAACAATTGTTAGCACTGGCTGGCCAGCGGACGATGATCCAGGCGACCGTTGACCGGTTATCCGGCCTCGTCGATCCGGAGAATATCCTGATTGTCACGAACGAGCGATTGGTCTCTTCGATTCAAGAGCAACTGCCTCACCTGCCGCCCGATTCGATAGTGGGTGAACCGTGCAAGCGAGACACCGCACCTTGCGTCGGATTCGCTGCGGAATGGGTCGCGAAGAATGACCCCGACGCCATCATGGCAGTGATGCCAGCCGACCACACGATTGGCCCAGAAGACGTTTTTCGCCGGTCATTGCAACGAGCGCAGAACGTGGTGGAGGAAGCACCCGAGCGATTTGTTACTTTTGGTATTCCACCGACCTACGCCGCATCGACGTATGGCTACATCGAGCGGGGCGATTCCGTTGATGGCGGTGAAATGCCCCTGTTCAACGTCAGCTCGTTCCGTGAAAAACCAGACACGAAAACCGCCGAGTCGTTTCTCAAGCAGGGCGGGTTTTATTGGAACTCGGGGATTTTCGTTTGGAGTGCGCAAACCATTCTGAATGCGTTGGCTGAATACGAACCAGAGATGCGTCGAGAGCTGACAACCATCGCAGAATCGCTCGGTACACCTCAATTTGAGTCGACGTTTAAGGATCGCTTCGCGGCGATACGTGGCAAGTCAATCGACTATGCGGTCATGGAACGTTACCCGCATGTGACGGTGCTGGAAGCACCGTTCGCCTGGGACGATGTCGGAAGTTGGCGTTCGCTGTCCCGGCTCCATGAACCGGATGCCAACGGCAATACGCTGATCGGCCGACACTTAGGGATAGGGACCGAGGACTGTATCGTGCGGACATCCAAAGATCACTTGGTCGTCACGCTTGGATTGAAAAACTGCATCGTCGTGCACACCGAGGACGCGACGTTCGTCGCTGACAAGAACGATGAAGAGGCCGTTCGACAGATCGTAGCCAGACTGGACGAATTGGGTTGGCATGAATTCCTCTGAGAATCCCGGCGATTTCCCACTCATCGGACGGCTCGGTGGAGTCGATTACGGTCACAAACGCATCGGCGTCGCGATTTCCGACCCCGCGCAAAAACTCGCGAGCCCTCTGGAAAACTATGATCGTCGGGACCTAGAACAAGATTCCCGATTCTTCAATCAACTCGTGAAGGATGAGCAAATTGTCGCCTGGGTCATCGGCCTGCCGTTACATCTCAGCGGCGACGAGAGTGAAAAGTCGGCCGAGGTGCGAGTCTTTGCCGACTGGCTCTCAGGACAAACCGGCCTGCCCCATCGATTCGCTGACGAACGGTTCAGCTCCGTACAGGCTGAAGCCTATTTGATCGAAGGCGGACTCAGTGCGAAGAAACGCAAGAAACGACTCGATATGCTGGCAGCCCAGATCCTGCTCGCCACCTATCTCGAATCCAACATGAGAGAAACCGACGATTTCGGCGACGTGTCAGATTGAGGCATCGCATCGGCGCCGAATGGCCAACGCCTGCCTAGCCCGCCAACCGCAACGGCCTCGGCAAACGTCAGTCGTCTCGCTCCAAGAGCATCTCCAAGTAACTCCGGCGTTCAACAGCCGCCAAATCCCATTGGACGGCCAGCTGCTGAATCAGCTTGTCTGCCGCACCCAGTTGGTTCTCTTCGGCCAAGACCTCTAATTCTGTAAAGGTACCGACGCCTTCGACATCATCGAAAGTCATCGTCACCTGCCAATCACCGTGCTTTAGTTTTGCTAATCGCCGCAGTTTCTTGACGGTAGCCACCTCGCGAAAACCCAGAGCTACCAGCATTTCCGTCAGCTGTTCACGAGTTTCTCGTCCGTCACCAATCGGAAACTCGATTTCACGTCGCGTCTTCGTGATTGAACTTATCCGTGGCCCCTTGTAGGTCACACAGTTTCGGTCACCATCAACGCG
>DUDC01000064.1 GCA_012959465.1 Planctomycetaceae bacterium | reverse complement strand
TGGAAGCAGGATGCTAAACTGGTTGCCACGACGGGATTATCCAAGATGAAGACGGCCGTCTCGAAAGCACTTGCGAACGAGTAGAAAAATCACCGAACCTAACTGACATCTCATATTCAACTCAATTGACTGGGGAAAACCACATGTCTGATCAACCACAACCACCTCAGCCATCTCAATCATCGGGGATGTCGTTTGCCGCAATCCGTCAAATTGTTTTGGTATTACTTCTCATGGTCTTTGTCGCCGCTCTTGCATACGACCGCGCTGTTGCTCGGCCAGGTAGCGTGGCGGCGCACGAAGATCTGACAGCCAAGATGGACGCCGCCGAAAAGGAAGGTGAACGGCTCGATCAAGCGGCAGTAGAAAAAATTCTCAGCAAGGCACCGGCCGAAGTCAGAACCGGCAAGCACTACACGTGGGCACGCTACTCGTGGATGGCCGGTGCACCGTGGCGACATTACGACGTCTGGGTCGTCTACCAGCCATGGAAAGAGAAACTCTATTGTCTCGATGTGGAATTGAACAGCGAGCCGGAAAGTTTCTCGTTGGACTACGCGACTCCTGTTTTCGATCCATCGGAGGACAATGGCGGTGGGAATGGAACGTTGGACGCCGATTCCGCTCGTAGTAGGCTGAACCAAGCTTACCCTGGCGGAATTAATGAACCTGGTTTGGATGATGGTCCCGGTGGTGGTCGTCCCGGTGGTGGTCGTCCCGGTGGTGGTCGTCCCGGTGGTGGTCGTCCCGGTGGTGGTCGTCCCGACACTGGTGGACGTCCCCCGTCGGATAACGAATCCGAAACGACTCCAACCACGGGAAGCGAAGCCGGGAAAGAGACCGAACCAAAAGAGGGTGACCCAAAAGAGACAGAGACCGAACCAAAAGAGACAGAACCAACAGAGGATGACCCAAAAGAGACTGAGACCGAACCAAAAGAGACCGAACCAACAGAGGGTGACCCAAAAGAGACAGAACCAACAGAGAATGGGATCGAGTCAGGGTCGTAGTCGTCCCGGCTAACGCACTTTGGTGATCGTGACGGTTAGTGTCCCATCGTTGTCGTCCAACATGGCGGCCGATTCATTGACCTTCAGGAACAACGTGCCCGATCGATTGGCGCGAAATTCGATTTGTCGACCGACGGCAAGCGGTTGGAGGAACGAGAATTCTTCATCACTTCTCTGTTGTTTGTCACTCGGTTTGGCGACGGTCGTATCGTTGACCAGGGCAGCCAGCAACATTCCCAACGGGCGGTGACGGTAGTAGTCGATGGTGACGCCTTGCGGTTCACACCACCAGGGACTGGGTGTATCGCCGATTTGGTACCGACTTGTCGACTGAATGCGGTATTTTTGTCCAGCAACCAACTGTATACCGGTCGCCTGCCACGCATGGTCGGCGGTGATTGCGACTTGGATTTGGTCATTCCAAGCTCGCGGTTTGTGGAGTTTCGGAATCGTTCGATTCGGGCTGAAACCGTATTCCATGTCAGCTACAAAGCCCTGCCATTGTTGTTCCAACACCCGCCATCGACTGGAATGTTCGAGGCGGAACTTTGCGGAAAAATCTGCCTCAGCGCCCATCTTGGCGAAGCGACGAAAGGACCGTTGCGTGGCAGGTTCACGATCAAGGAAAACAGCAAGAGCCCAGCACCACGCGTACGGTTCCACTTGGAGATGAGCCTGTCTGCCGTATTGCACGATGTCGATGATCGCCGGGACATCGCGCACCTGTTGTGCACGGCGGATGATCTTGAGTCGTCCCCAATAGGCAAACTCTTTTTTCGAACCGGGGATGACAGCCAACTTGAGCGTCTTGCCGTCCCATTGATGTGTCCCTAGCAGCTCGGCTGTCCCTTCCATGTACCAGGGTGGTCCGGCACCTCCGAACAGTCGCGTCATGACTCCGTGCGTTCCCTCATGGAGGACCAGGTGACGGCGGTAGTAGTCGGATGGTTGTTCGTGCACCCAAAATTGGTCACCAAGCTGAAACGCGTGAAGAAATTCCGGAAGGTCATTCGGGATCATACCCACACGGCTAAAACGTTTGGCATCCAACATGATGAAACCGGTCATATGCCAATTCGCAAGCCGCTGAGGAGGTACATCAAGAAAGGCGGCCCATTGTGGCACGGCCTGATCAAATACTCGGGGCAGTTCGGCGATGGCGGCGTTGTCGCGAATGTCCGTGTACAACGTCAAGTGTTTCGACGTGTACTGAATCAGGCCCCCCGCGACAGCCCGCTCCTGAGTCGACGCCGAACGAACTTGCCCAAATCCGTTGTTGGAAAACAGAACGAATTGCAGGGCGATAATGCAGACAAATTGCCGAAATACAAACATTAACCGTTCCCTTAAACTCTTGGGCCGCAGCAACCTCGGACAGGCGAGGAAGCGGATCGCCTTTGGGATCCAATATCGGATAGTCGACGCATTGGCGTTCCCACTCTATCTTACCTTGAAGAGGGACAGAGGTAAAACTTGATCAGCGATCGAAAACGAGTGAAGCGAGGAGCGTTCATGACACATCACGGCTCACGTTTCATTCTCTTGCCATTGGGCCTTATTTTAATCTGCGTTATGGGTTGCTGGTCGTCCACACAACAGGAGGTGGTCGTCTACACCGCGTTGGACAGTGAATTTTCGGCACCAATCATCGAGCAATTTACGACAGGGTCCGGTCTTAAACCACTGCCGGTCTACGATGCCGAGTCAACGAAGACGGTCGGGTTGTTCCAGCGCATTCGTCAAGAAAAGTCTCGGCCTCGTTGCGATGTGTTCTGGAACAATGAGATCCTGCATACAATATTGCTGGAACGTGAAGGGCTGTTACAACCCTACCGCGTGCCCACTGCCGAGCGGGTCCGTGAAGGTTATCGTTCTCAAACGGACAGCTGGACAGGATTTGCAGCCCGCGCCCGCGTGCTGTTGGTGAACACCGAGCTCCTTCCCGTGGCTGCCGATCGCCCGACATCGATACGGGATCTGGCCGACCCGCGCTGGCGTCAGCAGACAGCTTTCGCCCGCCCGTTCTTCGGCACTACCAAGACTCACTTCTTAGTTCTCTTTCAGCAATGGGGACAGGAGCGGAGTCAGCAGTTCTTTACCGAACTCCGCCGCAATGCAATTATGGTCGACGGCAACAAGCAGGTGGCGCTCGCTGTGGCACGGGGCCAGGTTGCCTTTGGTCTTACTGATACCGATGATGCAATCGTTGAAATGGAGCAGGGGGCGCCAGTCGTTATCGTGTTTCCCGATCAGCATACCGAGGGGATCGGTACCTTGTTCATCCCCAACACGGTCGCGCTGATCCGTGGTGGTCCCAATCCAAAGCAGGGTAAGCGGCTCATCGATTTTCTGATTTCGGACACGACGGAGCGTTTGTTGGCTGAAGGTGCCAGTGCTCAGTTTCCCGTGCTTGACGGGTCGACAAAGAGTCGACTTTACCCGCAGGGTGACCTTCGCTGGATGGACGTCGACTTTGAAGCCGTTGCCGACACATCGGAGGATGGCATGGAACTGCTTGTCGAGATCTTTCACGAGTCCGATTGAACCGATTTGCCCTAGAAATCGAGGCGAGTGTCGCAAATCATTTCCCCGCTTACCCTTCGGTTTTTCGACGGTCGGGTACCACGCGATGCGATCTGGTCGGCGAGGACACTTCAATTGCATCCTGCGTACGGTCCGCTTACCATAACACCATGTGGTCCTTCCCTTCCCTGATACTGAAGAGGTGGCAAAGGCCTTTGTCACTTGTTTTGATCTGCATTGTTAGCACGGTGTTGGCGGACACCCGTGCGAGTGAGCAGGAATCGTCTCGTCTTTATCGAGAGAAGATCGCACCCGTGCTAACGGCTAAGTGCGGCAAGTGTCATGGGTCGGAAGAGAATAAGGCAGAGTTGGACCTGAGTACTCCCCAAGCGATGATGCGCGGTGGAGAATCGGGACCGGTTGTTGTTCCTGGCAACCCGGACGAAAGTCTGTTTGTCGAGTACATCGAAGACAACACCATGCCGCCCGAGGGTGAGCCCGCGCTGACGACGGACGAAAAGCGATGGTTGCGGCAGTGGGTAGCAGCCGGCAAAGATCTGCGAATTGGCTCCAACAGCCTAGACCAGCATGCGGTCACGCCTTTGATGTGGCGACGCTGTACCGCGTGCCATGGCGGTGAATACCAACAGGGCGATCTGGACTTGCGCACTCGTGCCAACATGCTACGAGGTGGCGAGTCAGGTCCGGCGATGGTCATTGGCGACGCCACAAAGAGCCTGATGATTCGCCGGGTGGAAGAAAAACTCTGCCCGCCAACCGCAGATTTGGGACAGGCTGGCATCGAACCGATGCGCGAGGACGAACTCCGAGTAGTGATCGAGTGGATCAATTCCGGAGCGACGGTCATTGAAACTCCCGCGCCCGAATTGCATCCCGATTCGCCGAACGCTGACGCCGAAGTGTTTTGGTCGTTCCGACCAATCCGTACGCCAGAGATTCCGGAATCGTCATATGGGCAGGTTGATTCGAACCCCATCGATCGTTTCTTGGCCAGAAAACTGGTCGGCAAAGGCCTGCAATTCTCGCCGCCGGCCGACAAGGCTACTCTCCTTCGTCGTCTCTCTTATGACTTGCTGGGATTACCGCCAGCCCCCGCGGATGTGCGACTCTTTCTGGCGGACAAGCGTCCTGACGCGTATCAACGAATGGTCGATCGGTTGCTTGCATCGCCAAGGTACGGAGAACGCTGGGGGCGGCACTGGTTAGACCTTGCCGGGTATGCGGATTCAGAGGGGAAGCGCAGCGCCGACACGATTCGACCATGGGCTTGGCGATACCGGGACTATGTCATCCGCGCTTGGAATGAAGACAAACCCTACAGCGACTTTTTGTTTGAGCAGATTGCTGGCGACGAAATGGTCGATTACGACCAGCAGCTTCCGGCCGATGAAGCGACCATCGAGAAACTGATCGCCACAGGTTTTCTGCGAATGGCGCCGGACGGCACATCGGCTAATCCGGTCAACCAGTTTAGTGACCGCGTGGAAGTGATCGCTGACGAAATTGACATTCTGGGACGTGGCGTACTTGGCTTGACCTTGTCGTGCGCTCGATGCCACAGCCATAAGTACGACCCGATATCACAACGCGAGTATTATCAAATCGCGGCAATTTTTCGCGGTGCGTACGACGAATACGATTGGATGGTGCCGCAGCCATTTAACAACCAATGGGAAAAATCTAAACAACGCTACTTGCAAGTCTGTTCTGCCGAAGAACGTGTGCAAGTCGCATCACACAACGAACGAATTGCCGAGCAGATCGTAGCGGTCCGAGCCGCTTTCGAGAGTGAATCAACAGAAGACAAGAACGAGCAGAGCGAGAGCGATGAAAATCGTAAGAAAAAGGACCAAAAGCGGGCGGCTGATCTAAAGAAAAAAGTCGAGAAACTCGAGGCGGAACGTCGCCAGCTTTCCAAGATTCGCGCGTTGTGGGATAGAGGTCGACCATCGCCGACGTATGTCTACCGACGCGGCGATGAAACTCAACCATCTCAACTTGTTGCCTCTGGAATCCCTCGCGCTCTATCGATCCGGTCGGCACCATTCCAAGTACAACCACCTGAGCACCGTCAAGCGAAGACCGGTCGCCGCGCCGCATTGGCACGATGGTTAGTTCACGACGACAATCCGCTCGTCGCCCGCGTGATTGTCAACCGAGTTTGGCATCACCATTTTGGATCCGGGATTGTCAAGAGTGTCGACAATTTTGGCAAACTCGGTACGCTGCCAACCCACCCCGAGTTGCTCGATTGGTTGGCCGCCGATTTACAGGCTCACGGTTGGAGCCTCAAGCGGCTTCATCGCTTGATTGTCACTACGACTGCCTATCGGCAATCCTCCAAAGTGACAAAAGAGCATTTGGCTCGCGATCCCGATAACCGCTTGGTCTCGAGGATGCCTCTGCGACGGTTGAGTGCCGAAGAGGTTCGCGACACGATCCTGCAGGTTGCGGGCGAATTGTCACTGCGAGCATTTGGCCCACCAGATCCGGTAACCGTTCGAAAAGACGGACTCGTGAGCTCAACATTACTTGCCACTGGTCGTCGTCGGAGTGTCTACGTGCGGCACCGTCGCAAAGAAATGCCGACAGTCTTGGAGACGTTCGATCTGCCGCAAATGAACCCAAATTGCGTCACTCGAGTGGATTCGACGGTTGTTTCACAGCCGTTGTATCTTTGGAACAGCAAGATGGTCTACGAGGCTGCTCAATCGTTTGCGCGCCAGACAGCGTTAGCGGCGGGTTCCGAGCGTGCTGCGCAGGTCGACGAAGTCTGGTTGCGGCTTTTGAGTCGATTACCAAATGACGAGGAGAGGATCCTTGCGCTGTCCGCTTTGGCAGAGTTGGAACAGCAGTGGCGTGAATCGGCAACCGAACCGTCGAAGCCAATGGATGCGGGCGTCGACTCGGCATTGGCCGCTTTTTGCCACACATTGTTGAATACCGCAGACGCTCTCTTTGTCGACTAGCCGGAAGGAGAAGTTGAATCGACTATGACCCGAGATCTGACCCGAGATCTGACGCGGCGAAGGTTCTTCGACCGAGTTGGTGATGGAATCTACGGCCTGGCATTGGCCCATCTACTGACGAAAACGGCCGCCGCCGCGACTCATGAAAGTGCGTCCAAGCCGTTCGATCTTCGACCGAAGGCAACGCATTTTGCGCCGCGAGCGAAATCGGTGATCCATCTTTGTATGCAGGGCGGTCCGAGTCAGGTGGATTTGTTCGACCCGAAACCGGCGCTTGAAAAGTACGACGGCAAGTCGCCACCTCGCAGTCTCACGGCTGGCGCTCTGTTCGAAAACGACCGACGTGGGACATTGATGAAGAGCCCGTTTCGGTTCTCGCGTCACGGTCAGTCCGGTGCGTGGGTTTCCGAGCTGCTACCTCATATTGCCCGCGAAGTCGATTCCTTGGCGATCATTCGCTCGATGTACAATGTGCACCCAAACCACGAACCTGCGATCTATAAAATGCAGTCTGGCCAGACTTTTCCTGGCCACCCTGTCTTTGGGTCGTGGATCGTTTACGGTTTGGGTTCGGTGAATCAGGACTTACCCGCGTACGTTGTTTTGGCAGATCCCGCAAATCGGTTGCCGACCAACGGTGTTGAGAATTGGGTGAGCGGCTACCTGCCTCCCTTGTATCAAGGAACGCCCATGCGTTCG
Source organism: Planctomycetaceae bacterium (assembly GCA_012959465.1). Lineage (GTDB taxonomy): Bacteria > Planctomycetota > Planctomycetia > Pirellulales > Pirellulaceae > UWMA-0346. The sequence continues at coordinate 28,382 of DUDC01000064.1, read as the reverse complement.
GCCGGGGCACCGTTGTTGAACCTCGAACCCGATTACGACGAGCCCAACCGCGTTACTGATGCCAAACGTCGTTTGCAGCGACGACTGGACGCCATGCACCGTACACGCCGACCAGGTCAAGCGATGCTCGACGCGCGAATCAGCAATTATGAGATGGCCGCGCGAATGCAATTGGAGGCGGCCGATTCGCTGGACACCACGCGAGAGACACCGGAAACACTGGCGATGTACGGCATCGGTGAGAAAACGACCGATAGTTACGGGCGGCGATGCCTATTGGCCAGACGATTGATCGAGCGCGGCGTGCGGTTCGTTCAGCTCTACACCAAGGGGCAGGTCTGGGACAATCACCGCGGCATCGTCACGTCACTGAGGACAGCCTGTGATGCCACGGACAAACCGGTTGCCGGCCTACTCAGAGACCTTCGTCAACGAGGATTGCTCGATTCGACACTCGTATTGTGGGGCGGTGAGTTTGGGCGGCTACCGATGGCCCAGGTTCAATCAAAGGGCGACAAGAAGGCCGGTCGCGACCACGGACCCTATGGTTTTACCAGTTGGATGGCTGGCGGCGGAGCGAAACCGGGAGTCGTCTATGGGAAGACGGATGATATCGGATATGCGTCCGTACAGAACCGCGTGAGTATTCAAGACTGGCACGCCACCATCCTGCATCTCCTCGGTCTGAACTATCGAGACCTGGCCTTCGCGCGGAACGGGTTGGAAGAGAAACTAACTCACCAGCTCAAAGCTCGAGTCGTTCATGAGATTCTATCGTAGATCGAGTTATTTCGTGTAAACGCGTTTAAACAGTGAATCGCAGTTTGAATCGCCCTCCCTCGCCCTCGCCCCTTCTCTCTCGCTACTCGAATCGCCGCTCATCGATATACGGTTTGAGTCGTGCAACGGTAACAAAATGACAGAGCAACGACCGAATATCCTCTGGTACTGCACAGACCAACAGCGATTCGACACAATCGCTTCGCTCGGGAACGACTACGTCCACACGCCGGCCATTGATGGACTTGTCCAGAGTGGCACGGCGTTCACTCACGCGTATTGTCAGAGTCCGATCTGTACGCCGAGTCGATCTAGTTTCATGACAGGTCTCTACCCGACTCGGGTTCACAACACTCGAAATGGTAACGAATCGTTTCCGGGTTTTCCGCCGTTAATCACCAAGTTGATACAGCAGGTCGGATATACATGCGGAATGATCGGCAAGTTTCATTTACAAAGCTCAGGGCACCGGACGGAACCGCGGTTGGACGATGGGTTTTCTTATTGGCGATTCAGTCACGCGCCGCGCGATGACTGGTCCGAGGGACACGACTACGCGGACTGGGTGCGAGATCTCGGCGGAGACCTGGACGAACTTCGAGAAAGTGAGGATCGCGTACCAACGTCGCTCCATCAGACGACATGGGCCACCGAAATGGCATTGGAATTCCTCAATCAACAGTTGGATTCGAGTAGTCCGTGGCTGTTGAACATCAATGTTTACGACCCGCATCCTCCCTTCATTCCTCCGAGGTCGTATGCCGAGCGGTTTCGAGCAGAGGACATGCCTGGTCCTCATTTTCGGTCGACGGATATCGCTAAACAGAAAAAATTCGCCTCGGTCGACTTTCAAGACGATGTACGATCGCCAGCGGAGCACGAAGCGTTTCAAATTCAAGCGTTGTACTACGCGATGATCGCTCAGATCGACGATCAATTCGCCAGGATATTGTCGTGGCTCGATGAAACGGGCCAACGTGCCAACACCGCTATTGTCTTTACTAGTGACCATGGTGAAATGTTGGGTGATCATGGGCTGATGTTTAAGGGCTGCCGATTTTATGAGGGCCTGGTACGAGTGCCATTAATTTTCAGTTGGCCAGGACACGTGGCGGAAAATCTCCGCAGCGACGCGTTAGTCGAATTGCTCGATATGTCGGCTACGATGTTGGAATTGGCTGGCGTTCAAATGCCGGATTATTTTCAAGGGCGAAGTCTGCTCCCCATTTTGAGAGGTGACAGTTCGCCGGACCATTGGCGAGATCACGTGCGGTGTGAATACTTTGACGCACTAGACAAGCACTTCACTGGCGGTACGGGCACGTTCGCTACCATGTACCGCGACGCGCGGTACAAATTGTCGATCTATCACGATCACGGCCAGGGAGAGTTGTACGACTTGAGCGAGGATCCGTGGGAATTCGAGGATCTGTGGGAATCCCCTGAACACCAACAGGTCAAGGCCGAGTTGATCTGGCGATCGTTCAACGATCATGTGCTGAAATCCACCGATGTTGGCTCAATCAGGATTGCACCGATGTGATTCAATGCGAAAAAAAGCGATCTCTTTATGGCATGAACCGGACGTTAACGCGTGCGGGCTGAGTTGTCGACTGAGGATCTCCGAAAGTTCAGTGGCCGCAGACCATTCGTTTCTGGGAAGCTAGACTATTAAACAACCGAATCGTTGTTCAGACGAATCGAGTACGATTTCCTGCGTGGGGACTCTCCCGTTGCCGACCGATGACCCGAGCAAGATCGCTCTATTGATCCACTCCCTTAGTGGCGGTGGTGCGGAACGCGTCGTCGCGGACCTGGCTAACACATGGGTGTCGGCGGGCCGTTGCGTAACCCTGGTAACGATGACGGATTCGAAATCCGACCGCTATGATGTTTCACCGGAAGTGCGTCGTGTTGCTCTCGCCCTGGACCGGCCATCGAAAACACTCTGGCAAGGAATTTGGAACAATTGGCGGCGAGTTCGCGCCATACGGCGGGCACTCCGAGAAAGTGGTGCGGAGTTGGCCATCAGTTTCGTGGACCGCATGAACATCACAACGCTCTGTGCGGCCGACCGGCTAAAGATCCCGGTCGTGGTATGTGAGCGAACGGACTACCGCCACCATTCGATCGGTAAGTTCTGGGATCGCCAACGCCACCGATGGTATCCCACGGCCGCGACGTTGGTTGTTCAGACGGAAGAGGTAGCTGGCGATGCGCGTGACTGGCTAGCGAGCGTACCAATCGAAGTCATACCGAATGCCGTTCCCCAATCCGCCATCACATCATCGCCTCGAGTTCAAAGTGGCGCCGCGCGGACCATTACTTGGATCGGCCGTATGGCGGAGGAGAAGGGCGTTGCTGAACTGATCGATGCGTTTGGATTAGCCGCGAGAGATCTGCCCGATTGGACTTTGGCGCTTGTCGGTGACGGACCGTTGCGTGGTTCATTGGAAGCGAGAGCTAATGAACTCAATGTTGGCGACCAAGTCCAATTCCACGGCTGGCAACGAGACCTCGGTGAGGTGTACGACCGCACCACATTTTTCGCGCTCCCTTCGCGTTACGAGGGTTTTCCAAACGTGCTTCTCGAATGTATGGCTCGAGGCATTCCAGCGATTAGCTTCGACTGTCCAAGTGGACCTCGCGCTATTATTCGCGACAACGTCGACGGTCTCCTGGTACCGGCTGGCGATGTAGCACAATTTTCCGCAGCGATTGTACAGTTGGCAAAAGACCCCGAGCGTCTGGAGCGTCTAGGCCTGGCCGCAGCGGAAGTCCGTGAGCGATTCGGGCGAGAAAAGTACCTTCGTCGCTGGGAGGACGTCCTAGAAAAAACGACAGACCCGGGCAATCTTAGGCGGTAACGGCATGTGCGGAATTGCGGGTTTCTGGAACACGAAGAACGCCCCGGGCGAGATTCGGGCCATCATTGAGGCGATGGTTGCGCCGCTGCGTCATCGTGGCCCCGATGCTGACGGTCACTGGACTGATTCACAATCGGGACTTGCATTCGGACATCGACGTCTGTCTATTCTGGACCTATCCGAACGGGGCGCCCAGCCGATGGAGTCGGCTAGTGGCAGGACGGTGATCACCTACAACGGGGAAATCTATAACCACCGTGAATTGCGGAAGGACATGTCAGACCATTCCTTTCGGGGCACTTCTGACACCGAGACTCTGGTGGAAGCGATCGAACGATGGGGCGTTGAAGGCACGCTTTCCAGAGCAAATGGGATGTTTGCTTTTGCTGCCTGGGACCGGAGCGAACGAGTCTTGACGTTGGCCCGCGACCGGCTGGGAATCAAGCCTCTGTATTACGGTCGCCACGACGGTTGTTTATTTTTCTCCTCCGAACTAAAGGCAATTAGAGCGGTTTCCAAGCGGGGCACAAATGCGGGTCTAGGCATTCCGCTCACCATCGATCGCGGTGCCGTGTCACTATTGATGAAACACGGTTACATTCCGTCACCCCACACGATTTTCAATGGAATCTTGAAGCTACCAGCGGGCGCGATACTCCAACTGACAGAGTTGTCGCTGGATCGCGACTTGACGCCGCATCACTATTGGTCGCTTCAAAAAATTGCCATTCAATCCACCGCCTCCCGCTCTCAAATTGTGCCGGATGAGGAAGTGGTCGAGCAACTGGACTCGCTGCTCACCGATTCGATCCGTCTTCGCACACTTGCCGACGTACCGCTGGGGGCCTTTCTCTCCGGCGGTTTAGATTCCTCACTCGTTGCCGCGACGCTGCAAAAGTACTCTCCTTCGCCTATCGCCACATTCACCATTGGTTTCCAACAACAGGAGTTCGACGAGTCGGTGGATGCCCGTCGATTTGCCTCCCACCTAGGCACTGATCACCATGAATTACTGGTGACGGACGCAGATGCCCGTGATGTCATTCCGACACTGCCAACTCACTATGATGAACCTTTTGCCGATTCTTCCCAAATACCAACGCTACTGATTTCCGAGTTTGCTCGACGACATGTGAAGGTGAGTCTCTCTGGCGATGGTGGCGATGAGTTGTTCGGAGGATACCGGCGGTACCAATTTGTGGATTCGCTCTGGCATCGATTCCGTCAGATTCCCGACCGACTTCGTCATCTGCTAGCACCCACCGCTCGATGCATGAGTTACCTCTTGCCTCGCCGGCTCCGCAACAAAGCACTAGTCGCCGCCGAACTGCTTCCCGCATCGAGTGGGCGAGAGCTGTACGCGCGACACTTTGGCCATTGGCGTCGGCCGAATGAACTTGTTCTTCACGGTGATTGCCCTAACGTGTTTCTAGACCAGACCGATCGCTGGGAGCTTGATGATGGACTGCTGGAAGAGATGATGCTGGTCGACGGTGTGACCTACCTCGCCGATGATATTTTGGTGAAGTTGGATCGAGCGAGCATGGCGGTCGGTTTGGAAGCTCGCGTTCCGTTGTTAGATCACCGACTGGTCGAATTTGCCTGGCAATTGCCGCGATCCCAGCGTTGGAGGAACGGTGAGACGAAGTGGCTCTTGCGACAGCTCGTGCAACGTCACATTCCGAAAGAGTGGCTCGAGCAGCCAAAGCGTGGATTTGGCGTTCCGTTGGCCGAATGGTTGAGAGGGCCACTGCGAGATTGGGCCGATCACCTGCTGGCCCCGGGAAGGCTGGAGGGCGAAGGTTTCTTTGAAACGCGCATCGTGCAACGAGCATGGCAAGAACATGTCAGTGGCAAAGCCGAGTGGCATTACCTGCTGTGGGACGTGCTGATGTTCCAAGCCTGGCTGGAAGAGTGGGAACAATCTGCTTAGGGTAGGAACCGGACGCTACCGCGTGCCGGCTGATCAAATCTCCAAATACTCCTCGAGAGCCTCTCGCATGACCGCAGCGTTGGGTTCGACGCCAGTCCAAATCCGGAATCCGATGACACCCTGATTGACGAGCATGCCGAGTCCATCGAGTGTGGAACAACCTCGCTCTTGGGCCATTTTCAGAAACTGTGTTTCTGGAGGATTGAAGATCACGTCGGCCACAATCATGTTGGATTGTAGACTCTCGGCGGCGACTGGTACTTGGGCTTGCGCGTCGCCGAGTCCTATCGAAGTCGCATTGATGACAATGTCAGCATCTTCAGAGACTTCATAGTTGCCATCCCATTGCTTGAATTCACACGATGTGTTGGTGTTGTCGCGGACTTGAGCGGCCAACTGTTCGCCGCGTTCGACGGACCGATTGATGATCTCCATGGCAACGACGCCGCTGAGTGCCAGCTCGATGGCGATGGCCCGTGCGGCGCCGCCTGCCCCGAGCAGCGTGACTTTCTTTCCAACCGGATCGACCAGTGTCCGCAACGACTCGACGAATCCCTTGCCGTCAGTATTCTCGCCAACCAGCTTGTCGCCGACGCGGTTCACACAATTGACGGCACCCATCAGGCGGGCAGCGTCCGACAACTCGTCCAAGTATTGGATGACCGAAGTCTTGTGAGGGATCGTAAAGTTGCCCCCGCGGAAGTTCATTGCCCGGAGACCACTCATCGCGTCTGCCAAGCGATCCGGAGGCACTTCCATAGTGAGGTAGCGCCAGTCCAGTCCGGCATCGGCGAACGCCATTTCCATCATGTACTGAGTGGGATTACCAGCGACGGGCTGGCCCATACAGCAAACCAGGTGTTGTAGGTGCGAGTCGGGCACGGTTAGCGTTCTCCAGAGCACTCCTCTCGGTTGAGGATTGCTCGAACGGGTTGTAGGGATCCTACGTGGCGGGGTTACCGACTTACCGGGACCTCCGGTGGGCCGGTAACACCAGAACCCAGGCGGGACCTATATTTTGTCGGACGGTGCCAATGTTTTCAATGATCGCGCGAGTTAAGTTATGCCTCTCCTCGGAATTGCCACTCTGACTCTGGCGTTCGCAGTCGTTGATTTGGCCATTTGGAGAACCGGCGCCAACCTGCAAACGACGGCCGGAACGGCAGCATTGGGTTGCCTGATGGGGCAGCTAGCCCTCCTGGGGGCATGGATGACACCGGTTCGACCTCGGCCCACGCAACGGATTTCGCTGCTTACCAGAGCCGTCTTGGTCCTCTTGACCGCGACGGTAATGGCATGGTTCGTCTCACAAAACGACTCTGACTACAAAATGCCACACCTCTTGGCCATGCTCGGTATTTACGTGGCCGTTTTCATCGCGCTGCGGGCCGCTCTATTACGCAGTTATTTCGTGCACGAAAGTGGCAGAAAACTCCGCTTTCATTTGATGGATGCGGTGGGCTGGTGCACGATTCTTGCCATTTGGCTCGCGTGTTCTCGATCTGCTCTTGCCGACGAAGTCATCTTGAAAACGCTCTCCTTCGCGATTTCGGCCGCCTTAGCAGGGCTTGGTTGGAGTGTGATTTTTGAGGGACACGGCAACCGCCGTGGCGCCGTCGATCTGGCACTCTTCACCTTGGCCGCCTCCACGCTGATGCTGCAGAGCCTTTCCGTCGCAGACAACCGCTTGTTCGCCTCCGCCGTCGGCCAGGCCGTAACGCTGTTCGTCGGAATTATTGCGATGAGAATCTACGAGCCGCAGTCAGGTTTAATGGCGTAGGCTTCCATTTGCGCCCCACTTGTACGTTGCGGGTCTTATGGCGTTAGTCTGCATTAGAAGATTTGTCGAGAAGCCAATCCAAGTTCTCGAACTCTCCACCGTGACCTACGTGCGCCACCACGGGTGGCACACAGTGGTGGATTAGTTGTTGGAAGTTGCTAGCACAACTGACGTCTTCATGCATGGGTTCAACGTCGTTGAGGACCACGCCCGCAACATCCAGACCGTCGCGAAAGACACTGGCAGTGATCAGCGATTGCAGGGTCTGGTTGATCACACCGATCCGGTTGGCGGCGACCATCAGCAACGGAAAGTTGAGTTCGCTGGCGAAGTCGGCCACGTAGTCGTCTTCACTCAGTGGAGACATGAGCCCGCCGACTCCCTCCACGATCAGGAAGTCGCAACCGTTCCATTTCTCCAATCCGTTGCGAATTAGATCGCTGTCAATCTCCTTCCCTTCGGCAGCAGCAGCAAGTGGAGGAGCTAGAGCCGCTTCAAAACACTGGGGACATACAAAATCGAGTTGTCGAGGCCGACCGGCTGCCTCCCACAAGGCGACGGCATCGTCGGAAATCAGCTTGCCGCCTTGTCTGCGACAACCGCTTGCCACTGGTTTGTAGACCCCGACGTCCAGGCCGTGCTCCCTAAGTCGTCGAGCGAGTCGGGCAGCCACATAGGTTTTCCCCACTCCCGTGTCGTTACCGGTGACGAATAGTCCGCGGCTGGACTGGTGGTTCGCAATCTCGGTATCAGGCGAATTCGATCCGCGTGGTTGGTCCGTACTGTTCATTGGAGTGGCTTTGGATTACGATCCCGAAAATCGGGTGTTGAACCTTGTTCTCAAAGTGGCCTGGACGTTCCAGTGGAATGAAAAAGAGCGGCACCATCTCGATACCCTTTCACTTCGATACTGAGTATATCCCAAATGACTTCTCCCCATACCTCGGTGGCGTTGGTGCAAATGAGATGCGGCGGCAGCACGCAGCGCAATATCGACTCGGCCGTGGAACGGATCGCAGCCGCGGCAACGCAAGGCGCCGACGTTGTTTGTCTGCAAGAACTGTTTGCCAGCACCTACCCGTGTCAGGAAGAGGATATACGACGGTTTGACGATGCGGAGCCAATTCCAGGCCCCACTTCACAGCGGATCGCCGAGGCGGCACGAGAGCACGAAGTGGTTGTGGTCGGGTCGTTTTTCGAACGACGGGCGAAAGGTCTCTATCACAATACAGCGGTCGTCTTTGAACGCGACGGTTCTTGTTTGGGGATGTACCGCAAGATGCACATCCCCGACGATCCTAATTACTACGAGAAGTTCTATTTCGCGCCTGGAGACTTGGGCTTCCGTAGCTTCCAAACTTCAGCCGGTTGCATTGGCGTCTGTATTTGTTGGGACCAGTGGTTTCCAGAAGCGGCCAGGCTGACAGCACTTCAGGGTGCCGACATCATCTTCTATCCCTCGGCAATCGGTTGGTCGCCACAGGAGAAGCAGGAATTCGGCGAGACCCAGTGGTCCGCCTGGGAGACGGTGATGCGTGGCCACGCGATTGCCAACGGAGTCTATGTGGCGGCCGTCAATCGTGTTGGCGTTGAGCAGCAAATCGAGTTCTGGGGCGCTTCGTTCGTCGCCGATCCCAACGGCCAGATCACCGGGCGAGCTGCCCATGACCAAGAGCAAACGTTGATCATTCCTTGCGACTTCAAACAAGTGGACGTTGTGAGGACGCATTGGCCGTTTCTTCGTGATCGTCGCATCGATGCCTACGGCCAATTGTCGCAACGATTCATCGATCCAACCGCTGATGCCACGGACGCACGGAAATGACGATCAGTAGGGGGCCGCCAAACTCCGGTGATGCGGACGGCTATCGGTGGCCGGCAGAATGGTCAAGACATCGTGGCACGCTGATGGCTTGGCCGCACAATGAACAGACTTGGCCGGGGATTTTTGCTGCTATTCCCGATATCTTCGAGCGTCTGGTTCGCAACATTGCACAATTCGAGACCGTGTGGTTGCTCGCCGGAACAACGTCCGAGCTGCAGCAAGCCGAGAGGCGATTTTCTGATTGCGAACAGGTGGTGGTTGTCGACTTGCCCACCAACGATGTCTGGACGCGTGATTACGGTCCCACCGTTGTGTTGTCCGGCCAAGGCGAGTCGGTGGCGGTTGACTGGGTCTACAACGGTTGGGGTGAGAGATACCCTCCCTATGACCTGGATGCTGCCGTTACCGCCCGCTTCGCCGCTAACTTGAACATGGCCGTTCGACAAGCACCGATAGTCGCCGAAGGTGGAGCGTTGGAAGGAGACGGCGATGGTCTGGTACTGAGTACTCGATCATGTCTCATGAATCCTAATCGAAATCCGAGAATTTCGGAACAACGAGTGACGGACGTATTGAAGGAGTTTACGGGTGGTGTCCGAGTAGTATGGTTGCATGGTGACGGTTTCTTAGGAGACGACACTGATGGCCACGTCGACCAGTTGGCTCGGTTTACATCACATGGTCGAATTGTCCATGCGTGTTGCGCGTCCGACGATCCGAATGCTCACACACTAAAACGGGTAGAGAATCAACTGCGTCGCGAATTGCCGCAACTCGAATTGACTGGATTGCCGATACCGATGGTCACCCACGAAACTCGCCGTCTACCCGCCAGCTATTGCAATTTCTATATTGTCAACGGCGGCGTATTGGTTCCCACATTTGATGTCGAGGAAGACGCTTATGCCCTAGCCGTACTCCGCGAGCAGTTTCCTAATCACGATGTTGTCCCCTTCGGGTGTCGGGAACTGGTACGTGGACTCGGAGCAATTCACTGCATGACTCAGCAGCTGTATTGATCCGTGAAGACGCGTACCCCCGTCTTCTTCGTGCCACAGTATCTTTGTGTGAGACGTATGAAATGCTCACACGAAGGCCCAAAGCCACAAAGTCGTTTCGCGCGAGTTGCACGGCTCAGGCAATTGGCAGATCGATTTCCATCCCATCGAATGCCACGTCCGTCGCCGGAAAAATCTCTCGCGCCTTGGAGAGATCCACCGGATCGTCGCTTTCATCCAGTGGGTTGATGTGGATCAGTACCAATCGACCGACCTTCGCTGCTCGGGCCACTTCACAAACGGGTGTCGTCCAACTGTGCCCCGAGCGGACAGCGAAATCCCGGTACTCGTCTCGAAAGTAGCACTCGTGCAGTAGCAAATCGACGCCGGAGAGTTTCGCTACATAGTCGGCACCGACGTCCGCCATTGTATCTGTCACGTAGGCCATCGAATAATCGGGCCAGTCGATGCGAAAGCCCACCGAACCGCCAGGGTGTTCCAGCGGGAAAGTCGTTAGTTCACCGCGACCACCGACCTTTTGAGAGGCGTCGAGAGGGTGCCATTCGATGGGTGGGAGGATCGGAAACAAGTCCGACGCGAACAAATGATCTTGTATGGCCGCCAGCTTCTCGGCGACCCCGTGAACACGCGCGACGCTAACGTCTCGTTCGTAGAGCACGTCGAATAGAAACGTGATTCCCATCACGTGATCCAGGTGGGCATGTGACAGGTAGATATCGAGAGAATCCCCTTGCAGATGCTTGCGAATCCGATAAGCGCCGGTCCCGGCGTCTAATACGAGTCCGATTTCGGGGATCATGTAGCAAGCGGTTTGCCGTTGATCGTTCGGATGGTATCCCGTAGTACCGAGCGCGATGAGTTTCATTTGGCAGACTGCTTCGTTTTGCAGACTAGGGTAGGGGTTTGTTAAACAATTGACGCAGGCCTTTTTCCAGCTGATCGCGAATTAGATCCTCTGCAACACCGCGGAGCATTTGCTTGCTGAAATCGCGCAGTACTCGGGCATCGATTCGAGGTTTCGACAACGTGCCACTGATGGGTATCTTCAATTTGCTATTCCGCAGCGATGCGAGCAGGCGATTCGACTTGATCCATTTGTCCTGGATCGGGACTTCACACACCAATTCAATTCGGTGGTCCGCGAACTCCTCCGTCCCTTTAATGTAGACCTTGCCGCTGGTGATAAGTTGAACGTCGTCGACCCGCACTTCAAATCGTCGATGTTCTACGGCGCCGTTGACCAGACGAAATTCGACGTCTTGCGGCGGAAGTGCAACCCACTCGAGGCTTGATCGAGGATTGATATCAGCCGCACTTCGACGAACCACTGCCCGTACCTGCGAGGCGACTGTCAAAATCTGTTGTGCAAGTGGACTTGCCGCGATCCGGCCTTCATGAATTTGCAAAGTGCCTGCCGCACTCCCGTCACGCGGGCTATCGATGGGAAATTCGGCGTGGTCCAACTGAGCCGAAAAACGGCCTTGCGCTTGGGTCGCGTTCGCAAGTAGTGGTACCGCATATTGTATCCATGATTGGCACATTTTCGGTGTAATGTTAACGTCTTTCATCAACGGGCCAGGCATGAGCAACAGACGTGCGGGCGACGAGCGAAGATCGATCGAGAGTTCGGCGTTCAATTGACCACCTGCAAGCGCGCACTCGAGGGGAGCGAACGTGACCTTGCCGTCCTTGAGTTCTCCGCGCATCTCGCCCTTGCCAATGAAAGCCCCGTAGCCACTGACCGACTCCCAGGCGACGCTTGCTGTCCCCTCAAGTTGCCTATGAACGATCGAGTGTTCCGCTGAGGTATGGGTGGCGTTCTTGAAGACAGGTCCGCGCAAAGTAATCGGATGTTGGCCTTTTCCTGAGAGTTGAATAGAGGGGTCCAGTAACATCTGGATCTTGGGTTCCAAGGCAGCCAAGTCGTATGTCAGGTCGCCGGTTAAATCCGCAACTGGTAGTCCGGTAACGTCCAAAATCTGGCCGTCAAGCGTCAGTTGCAGCGACTCGCTGCCGAAACTTACATTCATGGTCAACGCGGCGTCATCCGTTTGATAGATCAACTCACCGGCCGTCTTGACTTCTTGTTCGGTCCAGATCGTCGTGGGTTCTTGTGCCATCCTGTTGATGTCGTTCTCATTGGGATGCCCATCAGGCGGAACGCTTTGGATTGAGAACTGGTCGATAACCCCTGTCCACTCGACCGACGACCGCTGCGGTGTTCGCATTACTGTGACGTTCCCAACGAATTCACCCTGCCAACGGTTTCGAGCCAATTGGTTCACCGGAATCCAGCGATCGATCTTGCTTAGATCCGCCCGAACGGCGGCCTGAAATGACAGCTTTGAAGGATCCGTCCAATTCACAAGCAATTGTTGCCCACCGAAAGCAATCGTTGTTGACGTGAATTCGAACTGATCCAGATGCACTTGCTGAAGCTTCGGGCGGACCGTGCCAGAGCCACGGAAGATCACCGTTGGTTCACGGATCGACATCTCTTGTCCATCTAGAAAAAATCGATCGACCGTTGCCTCAACGGCGGCAATTTGGATGCCGTCGTCGTTGGTGATGCCGGTTGCGGTGCCGCTGAGTGTCCCGTCGATCACCATGGGAGTCTTTTCAATGTTCTTGAGTGGGTGAGGCAGGTTTGCGAGTTGCAGATGCGTTTCCCCGTTCCATTTCAGACCCTCCTCAGTTCGTTGAGCGTGCCATTCCAACCGATCTCCTTGCGAAGTCGACAGAACAAGATCACCAGACAGTATTTCTGGTCGTTTCTCCTGGCTCAATTGCGCAACACTGTTCCAGTCCAGGTGCAGCCGAGCATCCGACCACAAGGTCTGATCGTGTTGGATGACCGCGTCCAAGACATCCAATTCGCCACGAGCTACAATCCTCTGTTGTTCTAGTCGCCAGTGCAATTCACCGCTTAGTTTGCCGCCCATTGCCTCGATCGGCATCTCAATCCAACGGGATAACTCGTTGTACAAATCACCAAGATCGCCAGACAGGGTGCCGTTGCCGACCTCGATCGATCCATTGAGCCGCGCGGTAACAAACTCGGAGTCTATCTTCAGGTTCTCGACTTGCATGTGTTCATCACGGCGGATGTCGATCGCCAATTGAATCGGTTTTTCCCAAACCAACAGAGCATTTGAGGAACGGGCTTTCGCGTCGGCGAGAGACAACTCGGCGATTAGTCGTTCGGTAGGTTCCGTTCCGGCCTGGATTCGTAGTTTGAGAGTTCCCTCGGTCAGTTGAAGGTCATCTTTGACCGGAATTAGCCATGGAGCTGCAGCGACGGCTTCGGCCAGTTGCAATTCGATGTCACAGCCGCCACGCAGAGGCGCGATGATGTCCTGCCAGTCATCACTAGTCTTGGGCAAGTTGAACCGCATACCTGCCGCATTGAGTGTGCCGATGCTGGAGTCGACTTTGCCATCCAAGGCAACGCCGGTTTTCGAACAAACGATTTGGACATGGGCCTCGACGTTTGACAGGTTGATTCGTTTGAGGCCAAATCTGGGAAGCTCGATGTCAAGGTCATCAGCACGAAGTTCTTCGATATGTGCGTGGAATTCACTTTCCTTCTTCCACTGAATGTTCGCTATTGTCGACAGTTGTCCTTGCAATCGGCTTTGACGCGCCCCTCGGCACAACCACGGTTCGATGCCGGCAATATCGAGTCCACGAGTATTGAGCTTGATCGTTTGTTCTTCCATCAGGACGATCGCGGTCAACTCAAGTTTCTGGCCGGTCTGCGGATAGTCACCTGTCGCCTCGATGTTCAGTTTTGTGCTGCTGATATCGGCGGTCGCCTCGATTGTCAAAACTTCGTATGGCGAGGGATCGGAAGCACTGCGATAGATTCGCAGCTGACCTCCTTTCAATGTGACTTGCATTGACCAGGTGGACGAGTCCTTCGACTTGGGGCACTGTCGCAACCAACTCTCCAAATTGGAATCGGTGTCGGTGTGGCGAATCTCCAAAGTGGCATCTTGCAAGTCGATGTGTTCGACGCTGCGCGTGACGATCAGTCTCAGTAGAGATTCGTTGGTCTTGAGCTCGCCCACTTTGAGCAATAGTTGATCGTCGGTCGAGATGGTGATGCCTTTGGCAGTTACTGGCGACCACCAGGAGAGGGAAATGTCTTCGATGGACACGTCACCAGGAATCGACTCGGTTATCTGCGTTATCATCCAAGGCCGAGCGAGACTTGGCAACAGTCCTCCGATCGCCACGACGACGATTAAGCTGCTGATGATGACGCGGAACCAGCGTACGCGGCGGTGGCGACGTGGCGGTGTGGCCAGTGTTTCGGCAGGGTCTGTTGAGGGAACGTCCATATTGGGGGGGAACGAAAAATCGGGCACTGGGGCAGGCGAGGGAAGATACACTCGTTTGAGGCATTCGACATCCTACGCCGCTGCCCCCGTTCCACCAATGTCAGATCTTGTTGCTGGGGACTTGAGCCGTAGACGCTAGCCTCGGGTTTTGCAAAATCACGTGATCAAATCACGTGATCAATGGGCAAGACCCGACACATTGTCTTGTACCGGTGGGGCAAACGACACATTCTCTGGATAAATCGCGCAAAAAAACTCGTGTTTGTTGAGGGGAGCCGTTCACCTATATTTACTAGCGAAAGCAATCGCGGAGCTGAAAGTACCGTTCTCTCCGAGGCTCGAAATCGAAAGGAAGCGATCATGTTTCGCGTCACACTCATTGTCTTGGCAACTCTCACGCTGCAATCCACGTTGACAATTGCTGACACCCTGGCGCCGAAACGGTCAACCGATACTAAGTTGTGGTGCGAAGTAACGGTCACCGACAATGGATCAACGACGGTCCATAGCGGCTGGTTGGAGCACCTCGACGTTACAACAGTGACGATTGCTGTGCCTGAACCGGCAGAACGCGGTGTACCGGTGTTGGGCGAAATTCCATATATCGCACATCTGTTCAAGAACACGGGGGAACTTCCAAAGTCTGTAAAGGTGATCGAGTTAGCGCGGGTCGGCAACATCAAGTTGACCAAGCGACCTAATCGACTCGCGGAAGCGGCATTACCGACACCCGTTGTGGTCTCTGTTGACGAGGAAAAAAGTGCTTCCGAGCTCAGTGATCCAGCCGCGACGATCGAGAACGTTGAGCCAGCTCGGTTGTTCCCTCTCGCAGCGATTCCACAGCCATCGCCTCCCGAACTGTCCCGGGCTCCACTGGGATCGCTTGTTCATCCATCGTTTGACGTTGGTTCTCGACCTATCGCCAATCCGTATTTTACAGAAACACAAGCCGCGCCGATCGCGCAGGCGACGTTTTCCGAATTTCGAGAAGACTCTCGCGCCGAATCCGCTGACGTGAATCCGTGGGCAGTTCCATCACCAATCAACGTTCCGAGCCCGCCCAGTCCTCCAGTCGCTGCTGGCTCACCATCGGCCGACCTTCTAACCCAGGAACTCATGACTCTGGCAGCCGAAAACGGGCGGCTGCGTGGCCGCGAAGAGATGCGTGAGAGAATTGTTGCCTTGACACTAGAAACAACGAGAATTCAAGCGAGACTGCTGGTGACCCAAGTTCAGCTTGACACACTGCAAACGACGTTGCGGTTGAACGCAGCTGTATTGGCACTTGTTGCTGAAAAAGAACCGCAACAGTTGGCCGAAGTCCTCAAGTTGCTGCAACAGAGTATCGAGGATCAAGCGGCCAAAATGACGAATTAAGACGAATCACAATGGCACGACGCCGACGAGTTCGACACATTTGAGCAGCCCGTCGAAAGGCTGCCTGCCAAACGTAAAATCAATGGCCGGCGATGAACAGGTTGTTGAGCCACTGTTCACAATTCAGATCCCCCTCAGGCCCTGTGCCGGTGGGTTGAGGTTTGGCAACTACCTCGCTAGCGCCCCGCGGCTGAACTATCTTAGCGTTCGCCGTTTTCTTCGTACAGGAACGCCCGGTCGTCCAGCGGTTTCACCCAGACGTTTCTGAAGCGGACGGCATTGCTATGATCCTGCAAGAAAACTGGGCCGGTCATTGTCTGTTTCTGCTGCTTCCAAATTTTCTGCAAGTACGGCGTTGAGCCGTAACGGAACGGATGATACACGGATTTTGGTTCGCCGATCCGGGCGTCATCTTGGACCTTCTTCCCATTCAACCAAGCCGTGATCCAGCCCTCCTCGACGATCGTCTCCATGGCGTTACGTCGAGGGGCTCGATAGCGGATGTCATAAACCTGCCACACACCCGGTTTGCGACAGGCATTCAAAAGGGGTTTCGAGAACCCGTAAATTGCGCCGATGTCTCCCATCTCAACGTTTTTCTTGCCAAACGAGTTTTGGATCTGTAACTCGTAGTTGCCGTGGATGTAAATGCCACTGTTCCCCGATCCTCTTTCGGGCAGCATGAACTCAACATGGATCTCGGCGTCACGAAAATGCCACTTGGAAACAATATGGTTCTTGTTGCCTGCGCCATGAGTGGAGACAATCTCACCATCGGCAACCGGCCAATCAACGGCTGTGCCGGCCATGCTGAGGAACTGATTCACGCCGCTCCCATTGAACAACGCGACGGCTCCTTTCGGCGGCGGCGCGGGCAACCTACTTTGGTCCGGCGCAAACTCCGGAATTCTCTGTTGGCCGTAGACGAGCCCGGTCGAGAACACGAGACATGTCAAGATGCAGTTGCGGATCATGGGCCGTTTCTTGCCGTTGCTGATGGTAGACTGCCAAGATCGGCCTCCACGTCAACCAACGCGTCGCCGTATCCAAACAATGCTGGCTGGCCACCTGTATGCCAGAATAATATATTGTTGTCGATTTCATTTTTCTCGACCAGATAGAACAGACCAGCCATCGTCTTGGCCGTGTAAACGGGATCGAGAAACAGGCCTTCACATTGGGCTGTCAATTGCAACGCATGGATCGTCGCGTCGTTCAGTTGACCGTAACCGGGTGCGAGTGAAACATCGGTTAGGCGGATCTCCTTTGATTCGATGCCGGGATCGAAATCTAGCATCGCGGTCAGCTTTTCTAGATGTCCCTCAATGCGACGTTGTTGAGATTGTGCGTCCCGGCGAGGGCAGACGCCGGTAACCTCGATTTGACTGCCCAAAGCCCGTAGCCCAAACAGTAGCCCGGCGTGCGTGGCACCACTTCCGGACGTGACGACCAGGTGGTCGATTTGAAGGGACCGTTCGTCCAACTGGGTCATCAGCTCAACAGCCGCATCGATATACCCCAAGGCACCCAGGGGATCGTGACCTTGACCGAGCGGAATGATGTAGGGCTTACGACCCTGGCGTCGCAATTGCTCACTGATCTCGTGCAGCTTTGCGTCGGCCCCGGCCTCGTCTTCCCCGACCGGGTAGGAGTGCAGCGTCGCACCAAGAATACGGCTCAGCAGGACGTTGCCAGAGGAACGGTGCAGTGCATCGACATCCGGTACTCGCTCCTCCAGCTGGATATGACATTCCATTCCCATTCGCCGTGCGGCCGCTGCGGCCGTCCGGACAAAGTTGGACTGGACAGCGCCCGTGATGAGGACGGTATCGGCTTTTAATTTCAACGCCTGGCCAAAATAGAATTCCAATTGGCGAACCTTGTTGCCACCAAATCCCAAACCGGTGCAGTCATCTCGCTTGACGAACAGCGAGACGCCCCCCAAATGTGTTGACAGTCGCTCCATCGCTTCCAATGGTGTTGGCAGGTGCGCGAGAGGGCAGCGGGGAAATGCCTGAAGTCGCAAAAGGACGTCATGGACAGCGACATCAATTTTATTCATCGAAGATTCCTGATCGCTGACTGCCACATCTGTGTCGTGGAGAGCTTGCTGGGGCCGCAGTGACGAAACGACCAATGACTTTGGTCATTTTCCCCCAAGGTTAGATCCTCGTGTGATCGTAACCGGAGCGAATTGGACGGTCAAACGGCCCGCTGATGGCCGTGTTCTGTTTGCTTGCTTTCGGTCGTCGTTCCGTCCACAATCACTCCCAGCTTGCTATTGCCGTCAAAAATCGCAACAGGAAATCCTCGTTGGCTACAATCGACGATCATAACGCCGACTTTTCTTCGACGGCCGCGTCGCCAGGGGGACTTGTTCGAGCCCTCGGTCCATGGATCGCGACGGCGGTCGTGGTCGGCAACGTGATCGGGTCGGGGATATTTCTCAAGCCGGGAAACATCGCCGGCGAATCCGGGCATTTTGGTGTTATCATCGCCGTCTGGGTGTTTGGTGGTCTGCTCTGTATTTTAGGTGGTCTCTGTTTTGCCGAACTGGCCGCGATGTATCCCAAAGCCGGTGGGCTCTACGTCTATCTCCGCGAGGCGTACGGAAAGCCGGTCGCATTCCTGTTTGGTTGGACCGAGGTCTTTTTCGGAAAACCAGCATCGATCGGAGCATTGGCGGTAGCATTCGTGGGTTCACTTAGTCTGGCTCTAGGTGGAATTTTGACGCCGAGTACGCAGATCCTCTTAGCGATCAGCCTGATCGTGATCATGGCTTGGATCAATGTTCTAGGCGTGCTGTTAGGCGGCCGATTGCAATTGGTCGTGACGATTGTCAAAGCCGTATTCCTGGCTCTGGTTGCAATTGTCCCCTTCATCTTGATTCCGTTTGTGAGTGGAACGATCGACGTCTCTAACTACTCGACGACCGTCGCACCGGAAACTAAAGGGCTCGCTGCTCAAATCGGTGTTGTGTTGCTGGCCGTGATGTGGGCGTACAACGGCTGGCACGGCATCACTCCCCTTGCCGAGGAAGTTCGGGATCCGCACCGCAACATACCGCGGGCGTTATTCGTGGGCATCGGCATCTTGATTGTGCTCTACCTAGCCGCCAATTTCGCCTATCACGGTGTTCTTTCCATGTCGGAAATGAAAACGGCCGGAGATCACGCCGCCGAGAAGATGCTGAAGAAGCTCTTTGGGCAGGGAGGCTTGGCCGCAATGTCGGCCGTGATCATGTGCAGCACGTTCGGTGCAATCAACACCAACCTGTTGCAGGCACCTCGAGTGACTTTTGCCATGGGACGAGACAAGGTGTTTTTTCGCTCCCTGGGTCGTGTTCACGCCACCTTTCGAACGCCAGCATTTGCGATCATCGTCATGGCCGTCATGTCGATCGGCCTGGTGCTCGCCGTCGCTGGCGCCCAGCAGTTCGTCATGACCGAGAAACCGGACGCCGTAGACGATACGTACAGCACCGACAAGGATAAGCCTGTAACCGGTGATGTCCTGGCCAATGATTGGGGCCGGAGCACACTTTCTATCGAATCGTTCGCTCAACCATCCAGCGGTGAGGTTTCACTCGAGAAGAATGGCACTTTCACCTACCGACCTCAGAGCGACTTCCACGATATCGCCATGTTCGACTACGAGCTGGTCGACGTTGAGGGCAACACCGCCTCGGCAACGGTGACAATCTACGTCGGCACCGCTGCGATGAACAAGGAAAAACTCCTGCCGGTGGTGATCGCCAGCCTGCGAAACGACTCGATCTTCGGGTTGCTGACGAACTTTGTGATCTTCTCCGCGAGCATCTTTTATATGCTTGGTGTCCTGGCCGTGATCATTCTGAGATTTCGGCAGCCGAACCGCACACGACCCTACAGGACTTGGGGCTATCCCGTCGTGCCGATCGCGTTCTTAACGGTCTATGTCTGGTTCATGATGCAGATCTACCAAAACCAAGAACTCGAATCGCGCACGGGACTCTTTTTCATCGCCTTGGGCGTCCCCGTGTTTTTGGCCTATCGATATCGAGAGCGCCGTAGGGAAATGGGTGACACGCCCGACTCCTGATGACTGACTGAGGAATGTGGCACTGCCTCAGCGTCCGGTAAATTGAAAGCTGGGGCAGTGCCACACGTTGCGGGTATTTCCCAATTCGTAATCAGCTTCACACGGAAGCTACGAGCGTGGGATCGGTCAGCCTTTTTGTCGAGTTTCCTGTTGTGCCACGTCTTTCCCGGCCAGCACGGCCCGCAGTGCATCTTCGGCGAACGGGTGTTGTCTGTCCGCGAACTGACCTCGGTATTGCAACATGCCGTTCTTATCGATGATGACCGTCGTGGTGGTGACGCGGGTGCCAAAAATGTCGGCTGATGTACCGTTCGCGTCGAGAGCGATCGGCACCGTCAGTCCTTTTTTCGCGGCAAACTCGGCGACGCCTTCCGTTGTCTCGCCGGCGCTGGCATCGAGTGCGATGACGCCTACTTTCTGTTTGTATTGTTTCGCTAGCGTGTCGAGACGATCCTCGACGTGCCGGCAACTATGACAAAATGAACACCAAAACGTCAGAACCAAGGTGCCGTCCTCCGTCAACGCCTTGTTCTTCTGCAACTCGCTGAGCTTCCAAGTCTTCCCGTCGATCGTCACTTCAAAATCGGGAACTCTTTCTCCGATCGCGACCTTTTTTGTGTTTGCAGCGGTGCTCTTATCGTCAGCGGCGTCTCCATGCTCTGAATGACCTCTTCCCGTCCCGTCGTGGCTCGCGTGGCCGTGGGTCGCGTGGTCGCCGCTCTTTTCCGGCACGGCATCCGATTCCTCAAGATCGCCATGATCCGATTGAGTTGTCTGGGGACTCTGCTGCGCGTCGCTCGGCTGGACAACATCGTTCGCTGATTCTGTAACGGCCGTTTCCTCTTGAGGTTCGCTGCACGAATTGAGTGACAGAATTCCGCAAGCGAGAATGATGATGAGCGTGGAACGCATGATCCAATTCCTGTGAATATCGAGTTATTCTTTGGGCAACTACGATGCAGTTTATTCTATTTGTCGGCCGACCAAAATGCCACGGCAACTTGCCAAAACCCGAGGCTAGCGCCTGCGGATCAAATCCGCGTTGCCCCTTCGTAGCAAGGCAATACGGAACTGACCTCAATACTACCTATCCACCAGATCTTCGATCGTTTCGCGCGAGCGGCGGATTTCCCATTCCGACAAGCGTCCAGACAGCCACATCAAACAGACCGAAGAAAAGCATTGCTGCACCGCAGGCAACAGAAACAAGACCCGATACGATCAGGACCGGACCACCAAGAACACTGAGAGCGATTAACGAGCCCTTAATCTCTTTGAGTTGAAAGACCAAGGTCCACCCCCGACCGACCGCTAAAGCAACGAGTTACCAGTTTGCAAAACGCCCATGAGCGAACGGCATTCGTCCCTATTGTCGTCTTCCCATGACGCGCAATATTCGCAGGAATAGATTGATGATATCCATGTAAAGCGAGGCCGCGCTGTCCACCGCATTGTCGAGGGTCTTGGGGATGCTGTTCGCTCTTCCCCAATCGTAACCAATGTAACCACAGAAGATGACGATCACTATCCAGTCGATAATCCCGTATTGCACATGAAAAATAAAGG
Organism: Planctomycetaceae bacterium; assembly: GCA_012959465.1. Classification (GTDB taxonomy): domain Bacteria; phylum Planctomycetota; class Planctomycetia; order Pirellulales; family Pirellulaceae; genus UWMA-0346. The sequence continues at coordinate 6,812 of DUDC01000064.1, read as the reverse complement.
CGGCGATCATCTCGACAATGATGACGGCGATCAATGCGATCGTTAGCGCCCCGACGATTTTTTCAAAGAACTTGGGAAATAGAGAACCGAGGACCATCATCACCAAGGTCACGACTCCAGTCACCATGATGGCGTTTAGCACGAGATCGGGGTTGTACCGATGCACGACCATGTTGATGATCAGCCCGAAGGGAACAACGACGAAGTTGTAACCGATGAAACTGATAAGAGGGACCTCCGACTTGCTGTAGAGGGTGACTCCGAACATACATGAGGCAAAGTACCCGATAAAAAACATGAACGGATTGATCGTCGCGATCGACTCGATCGGGATGGTCTTAACCATCACCCAATTGACCAGGAAACCCCAGCCGAGAACCAGGCCGATGACAAGGTTGTAGAGGTTGGCGCTGATTCGTTTTCCGGGAGACTGTTCTTCCGTCCGGTGGAATATAGTGTTTTCCATTCGTCACCCTCGATCTTACATAAGTACTGTTCACGTTACCTTACCCGACAACGTCACACTCGATGGCGTGATTGTAACGCACAATCGCCTTGTGGGACGTCTCTTCAACCGAAAAATCAGCCGGCACGCGTGTTCGGCTCAAACAAGCCAGTGGCACACATTGAACGGCGCACATCACGTGCCACGAACAATGTCAACGACCGTCTCGAGTCAATCGGACCACGCGAAACCCGAGGAAATAGAAGTTACTTGCTGGTTTGCTTCGCAATCGCGATGCCGACTCAGAGTACCTTGCGGCACGGCTCCAGGAACCGCCCCGATAAACTCGCAACGAACCCTTTGCAGGTCCGGTCGGATCGACGATCGCTCCGTTTTCATATTCGCCGAACCAGTCGAGGCACCATTCGTCGACGTTACCGTGCATGTCGTACAATCCCCAGGCGTTCGGTCGTTTTAAACCCACTTGATGTGCGTACATCTGGCCCACATCGTAGGCATTTACCTTGAACCAGGCATGCTCTTTGAGTGCCGACACGTCGTCACCGAAATTGTACTTGGTGGTTTTGGTGCCCGTTCGACAGGCGTATTCCCATTCCGCTTCGGTCGGCAGACGATAGTCTTCCTTTTCCCTCTTGCTCAGACGTTGGCAAAACGCTGTGGCGTTTTCCCAACTAACGTACGTCGCCGGGTAATTAGGTCCCGTCTTGATGTGATCTTCACCCGTCCACGGCCGTGTGCCCATCACGGCCTCCCATTGGCCCTGCGTGACTTCGGTCACTCCGATGTAATAATCACGGCTGATCCGCACGAGGTGTTCTGGATACTCCGGCGTCTTCGGACTGGCAATCAACGAGCTACCCATCGGAAATCTGCCGGCGCGAATCCGATTCAGCTTCATGCCAATCGAATTCGTTACCGTCTTCGCCGTTACCGGCGGCTTATCATCGGCGTGCGTTGACGGGAGAGTGAAGAGCAACGCGATCAGGGCAATGGTGATATCGTTCGATTTCATGCTATCGCACTTCCTGCCGTCTACCCCACCGGCACAGGCCGGGTGGGGATTGTCAGTTTTCGCCACCAAGTGGGACAACGTATCACTCGGAGAAAGAACCACTGTTCATTCGGATTCTTCCGGCGCAGGTGGGGTGACTTCCCGAATAACGGCTTTCGGCGCGGCACCTTTCGCAATCGCCAAGTCCTTGACGAGATAGATGCGCGTTGGATGCTCACGGTGTAAACCATTGGCGGCTAGCCACTTGTCGTCCTATAATTAGGCGCTCGAGCTCAAACGCGAAGGATTTCATAGCCCTTGCGCTGTTCACGAGCGAAGAATGTGGCGGCCAACTCGTCGCCCTCAATCTTCTCGGTTTTCGGGTTCCACTTGATCGAGCGGCCGAGTCGAGCGGCGATTGCCGCCAGATGGCAAGTGTTCATTGTCTGCACGTGGCTGTAGACATCCGACACCGGCAATCCGCCTTCGCGGATACAGCGGTAGAAGTTGTTCTTATGCCCTTCGTGCTGTTTACCCTTATACAATGCGGCCGCTTCGGCATCGCCATACTGACCGTCATCCCATTTTTCTTCGATCGGCAGTCCGACAATTTTTCCGCGGCTGACAAAGATGCGTCCCTTGGTGCCCTCAAACGTGATGCCGTTGTCACCACGGCTGGTCACGGTCATGACGATACCGCTGGCGTACTTGCACTTGACCGCATAGTCGTGGGCCGTGTTGTAGCAGTCCTTGATCGTCGCGTATCCATTCTCGTAGGGTACCGGGTGCTTCGCATCGGATCCGTCGAATTCGATCGGCCCCATGCCCTCTTTGTCTTCGCCGATGGCCCAGGTCGCGATGTCCACGTGATGGGCGCCCCAATCGGTGAACTTGCCGCCAGAATACTCGTACCACCAGCGAAACTGATAGTGGCAACGCTCTTTGATGTAGTCCACCATGGGCGCCTGTCCCAACCAGAAATCCCAATCGAGATTCTTGGGCGGCTCACTGACTTTGAACGGCCCGCCTTTGGGGCCGCCATTGATGCCAACGGTAATTTTCTTAATGTCACCCAACAGTCCTTTTTGCACCATGTTGATGGCACGCAGGAATTTTCTCCGATCGCTTCGTTGTTGAGTTCCGATGAAGAACACTTTGTCCGAATGTTTCTTGCAGGCATTGCGGATCAACTGGTTTTCTTCCAGCGTCAACGTCAGCGGCTTTTGGCAGAAGACGTGCTTACCGGCCTCTAACGCTTCGATGGCGATCTTCACGTGCCAGTGATCGGGCGTGACCACGCTGACCACGTCGATGTCTTTTCTGTCGAGCACCTTACGGTAGTCGGTGTAGGCGTCGGCTTTACCTTTGCCGATTTTGTCGTTGTTCTTGGCGTTTTCCGCGCGCCCTTTGTCGACATCGCAAACCGCGACGATGTCACCGAAACCTGCGTGGCCTCGAGCGTCTCCGCTACCCATGCCGCCCACGCCGATACAACCGACTAGTGGTCGGTCACTCGCCGCTTGATTGGCGAATGCCTTCTGCGTGCTGGCAAAATAAGGGACCGTCGCGCCCGATAGGGCCGCTGCGGCGGAGACCTTGAGAAAGTCACGTCTTCTTGTACTCATGTCAAAATGTCCTTGTCGTCGTCGTATGAGAAATCGTCGGCCTAAATCGGCTCTGCTTTGCTGCGACGCCGTTCGCAAGTCAGCCTGAAGAAAATTGCCCAGGCAACAGTCTGGCTATCTTAACTTGCCGTCACCGGGACTGGCAACGCGCCCCCCTATATTGGGCCAATTTTGACACTTGAGAACGGTTAGAACTGCAGTTTCACATTGCCCTCAGTGGTATTCAAACCGATCCGCTTTCGCGTCTCGCCATCGGCCTGGAACCAAATGTCGAGGGTCCCAGTTCCCTTCCCAAGCTTAAATACGGCCTGACCATCCTTGGTGGCGATCGAATTCTCTCGTTCCAACCAACGCACGTGAATCCGACCCGGCACCGGCTGCTTGACGTCGCCCTGATCGACGTGCAATTTGTAGTTGCCATCTCGAACCACCTCGACGGCCCAACCGTGAGAAAATCCGTCTCCCCGGTACGTGCCATCTTGGTACCGGCAGAGTCGCAGTGGATTCTCTTCGTCGGAACCAACAATGATCCGCCCCGGTACAAAATCACGCGTTGTTCGGACGTCGTCGAACCACTCATTGTATGCCGCCACCAATTGTTTTTGTCGCTTGGCGTTTACGAGGGGTCGATCTTCGTTCGGATCGCGAGCGATATCGTATAACTCCGCACCCGCACCCGCACCCGCACCCACGCCCGCCACCGCCAATTGTTCGTCACCAAACGTCCCCGGATGCATGACCAATTTGAACCTCTGCGACACGACCGCCGCGTTGTGATATCTCTGCGGCCGCAGGCCGCGATGGCATTGGAAAAAGAGTAGCCGTTTGTCGTCCAGTTTCGTGTCTGTCCCCGACAATCGTGGAAGCTGGCTCACACCGTCGATTCGGACATTCTTCGGCAATACTACACCGCAGGCTTCGACGATGGTTGGCAACAAGTCAATATGTGCGGCAATGCGATCGACGACGCGACCGCCGGAAAATCGGCCGGGCCATTGAACGAAACACGGCACACGAATACCACCTTCGTAGACCCACGATTTGCGCCCCTTTAGGTTGGCCGTATACCTTTTTTGTTGTGGTCCGTTATCTGTCAAGAAGACAATCAGTGTGTTGTCTCGCAATCCGAGTGTGTCAAGTGTCGCCAATAATCGACCAAAATTGTCATCGATGTTTTCGCACATACCATAGACCCTTGCAGTCGTCTCGCTCAGTCCCATTTTGCGATACCGTTCCACGTACTCGTCGGCGATCTCCAAAGGTGTGTGCGGAGTGTTTGTCGAGAGGTAGACGAAGAACGGGCCATCGCGATTGGTTTTGATGAATTCGATCGCAGCGTCAGTAAAGACGTCCGTGCAATATCCCTGTGCCTTGAATGAGCACCCGTTGTGCCACAGTAGCGGGTCGAAATAGCTGTTCGGTTTATCGGGTGTCTGCCCAATGCCACCAGATGAGTGACGGAGAACTTCGTCGAATCCCTGGTCGATTGGCCGCATTGGATAATTGTCACCGAGATGCCATTTTCCGAAGAGTCCGGTGGAGTAGCCAGCCGAAGAGAGCATCTCAGCCAGAGTGACCTCATCGGCCTGCATTTTGGCTCCACCGCGTGAGGTGTGGACCACACCCGTACGATAGTAATAGCGACCCGTCATCAAGCTCGCTCGTGTCGGTGCACAAACGGGGCTGCAATAAAACCGCGTGAAAGTCACGCCCTGTTCCGAAAAACGATCGAGATTCGGCGTGCGAATCTTGTCGTTTCCATGAACGCCCACATCACCGTACCCCTGATCGTCAGTCATGACCAAGACGACGTTCGGACGCTCCACACCCGAGACCGTCGAATAACCACCGAACGACATCGCGATTGCCAAGATTCCGACAACAAGAAGATCGCCGAAACGCGTGGTGATCATCGTAGTTGCCCTCGTTCTTGTTGTTTGGTGAGTGGGTAGGCAATAATGTGTCATAGTTTGGAGTGCGGTGTCTTGTCACCGCTTTCTTCAGGAACTGACTTGAACCAATTACAACCGTAATGGTCCGTACAGCGAAGTCAATCTATCGGTCTTCTCATCCATCCGCGACAGCCGGCTAAAATAACACCGAATTGCGAATCACTGCGAACCCGAATAAGGGGGAGGCGCTGAGCATGATGCCCGAATCACGAATTGATCGCCGAACGATGCTGATTGGGTTGACTGGCGTAGCGGCTGGCCTTGCCACGGACGCTTCCATCGCGGACGAAGCGGCCGTGCACCGGACTGGCTTGGGACTCGTCATCTACGATTGTGTGCTCCGCCGCAAATGGCTGTTGAAGCAAAAACCGAGAGTCGACCTGTTTGAGCCGTTCACTTTCCTGCAACACTGCAACAATCTCGGCGCCGGAGGCATGCAAGCGGCGCTAGGAGTGATGGACAAGGAGCGAATCGGTCGTCTGCGAGACTTCGCTGAACGCAACACTCTGTTTATCGAAGCCATCGTTAAACCGCCTGTGGACGACGCCGATCTCGCTCGGTTCGAGTCCGAAATTCGCACCGCCGCCGAAATGAACGCGCAAGCCGCGCGGACGGTTATCATGCCGGGGAGGCGATATGAGCAGTTCCAGTCGATGGCCGACTTTCGCGAATCAGTGGAGCGCGGTCGGCGGATGCTCGAACGGGCCGCCCCGATCGTAGAAAAGCATCGAGTGCCGCTGGCCGTAGAGAATCACAAGGATCAGCGAGTCGATCAACGAGTTGCGTTGTTCAAGAAAATTGACAGTGAATTCATCGGGGCCTGTGTCGATACAGGCAACAGCTTCGCCCTGCTCGATGATCCACTTGGTGCGATCGAAGCGCTCGCACCCTATGCGTTTAGCATTCATCTCAAGGATCAGGCACTTCGCAGTTACGAGGATGGTTTCCTCCTTGGAGATATCCCTCTTGGTCAGGGTAGTTTCGATCTGAAACGCATGGTCGCAATACTGAAGAAAGCAAAACCGAAGAGCCGTTTTGCCTTGGAGCTCATTACCCGCGACCCGCTGAAGGTCCCCTGTCTGTTACCGACATACTGGCGGACCATGTCGAACGTAGCCGGTAGTGACCTGGCCCGTACCCTTCGTTTTGTACGGCAACATCCGGCGACGCACTTGCAGCAAGTCAGTTCATTACCACTCGACAAACAGGTCGAGCTGGAAGATGCCAATGTGGCCGCCAGCCTGAGGTATGCCCGCGAAGAGCTGGGGCTGTGAGAAACCCGGCCTACCGCTTCGTATCACGCGGTGCCACAGGCACATTGTCGGTCGGCAGCCACTTGGCGAATCGCTTTTTCACATCGAACAGGTCCTGCTTCTTCGCCAGGTTGGTGAACTCCATCGGATCGGTTCGATGGTCGTATAGTTCTTCACTGCCGTCCGCGTAGCGGATGTATCGGAAGTGCTCTCCTCGAAGAGAGTGATTGTTTTGCCCATAAGTCGTCAGCGCGGGACGTTCCCACGCGGCGGTCGGGTCGGCCAGCAGGGTTCTCATGCTGAGGCCTGCCAGTTTTTGACCCTTTGGATTTTTGGGGGCGGAAAGCTGGCATAGATCATTTAACGTGGGATAAATATTCATGTAATCAATCGGACGCGCACAGACACGGCCCGCAGGTGTGACTCCCGGCACGATCCAAATCATTGGCGCCTTGGTCGCTTCTTCCCACAACGCGAACTTGCGCCAATGTTGTTTTTCACCCAGATGCCAACCGTGGTCCGACC
>DUDC01000063.1:16073-35631 GCA_012959465.1 Planctomycetaceae bacterium | reverse complement strand
TCCAGCCCCGTTGTCTGGGGCGACCGCATCTTCGTCTGTACGGCAATCGCCGAAGACGGCGAGGCGTCCCTTGTGCTCGGGCGGAGTGGTCGACCCACTGCAGCCGACGACTCGGGCCAGCACCGTTGGGTGATTATCTGCTACAACAAAAAGATGGGGGAGGAACTCTGGCGGAAGACCGCGCACCGTGGAGTACCCCGCGCCACTCGCCACGTCAAAGCTACTCAAGCCAATACCAGCCTCGCTGTCGATGGTGAACATCTGGTCGCGTTCTTGGGTTCGGAAGGACTCTACTGTTACGATCTAGACGGAAACTTGCAGTGGAGCCGCGACCTCGGCGTCATCAACATCAGCAAGTACGGAATCGGCTGGGGCTATGCCAGCTCACCGGCCATCCATCAAGATCGCATCGCACTCGCCTGTGACGACCCGGCCAAACCATTCATTGTCGTGCTGCGACTCTCAGACGGTAAAGAACTCTGGCGAGTCTCACGCCAAGACATCTGCGTCCGAAGCTGGGGAACACCGCTCATTCACGAAGGCTCCAAAAAAACGCAAGTCGTCGTCAACGGCTGGCCCTGGGTCGTTTCCTACGACTTGCAATCAGGTGACGTGCTTTGGAAAATCCACGGCGGAGGCGACAACCCCGTACCGACTCCCTTCATCTCCAACGGCTGGATCTACATCACCAGCTCCCATGGTGGAAAATCGCCGATCTACGTCGTACGTCCCCAGGCACGCGGCGACATCACGCCAATGCGCGCAGCCGAGCCATCCGACGCTTCGGTAAAGGGAGATTCGACGAACGGAGATACCAAGAGCAAGGCGGCAGCAAATGATGCGATCGTCTGGAGCACATCTCGAGGTGGCGCGTACATGTCGACACCGGTCGTCTACCGTGACTACCTCTACCTTGCATCGGCTAGCATTGTTCGCTGTTTCGACGCCAAGACGGGAGAGAGTATTTACGCCGAGCGACTCGAATCTGGCGCCGCGATTATCGCTTCGCTCATCGCTGCCGACGGGAAAATATACTGTACTTCTGAGAACGGTACCGTCTACGTCTTGGCAGCGGGAACCGAATTTAACGTTCTGGCCGGCAACCAGATGGGCGAACCCTGTTTGGCCACGCCCGCCATCTCTCAAGGCGTCCTTTACTTTCGGACTACGAAAAGCCTGGTCGCGATCCGCAAACTGAACACACGCTAGCATGAAGCCGCAAAACGAACTACATGGGGTGAGGATCGTAAAGGACAGCGACGACACAGACGCAGGCAAGCACTGTTCCGGTCGAGAATAGAGCCCAACGAAATCGCGGCCATGTGTTGTCGAGTGGCGTCATGTGAAAGATAATGTCGGGGATATAGGCAACGCAGTAGCAGAGGTTGGCGAGAAAACAGAACGGGAGAAGTCGCCAAAATAGCCGACGACAGCTCGAACCATGGGATCTGTTCCGCGGCGGCGCCCCGAGAATACCCGAGCGAATAACGATCTGCTGAGTTTCTTCCCCCTTTGTGGTAAACTCATCAGTAGCAATTATTGTCTCCGACTCAGCGCGTCGTGAGTTCCACTGCAGGTCATCGATCAGCAGTGCACAGTACCCTTTGGAGCCCGATCCGTGCCGACTCGACTGCCATCAGATTCACAAGACCAACCAGAACCGCCGCGTGCGCAACGCTGGGACGAAGATCCGGATTCTCCGCCACGCCGTTGGACCAAACGGGGCCTACTTGCGATCAGCTTGGTCGCGGTCTTGGTGTTGGCTGCCGCAATGATCCGTGGTGCCAATTCGTCTCAGGAGACCGGCACGCGAAAAACTCACACGATCACGCGGAGTGACTTGATCGTCACGGTGACCGAAAAAGGAACGCTAACGAGCTCGAAAAACACGGAAATCAAATGCGATATCCGTGGCGGGTATGGCGGCCGCGGCGGCGACAGCACCGTCATCTGGATAATCCCGGCAGGTACCATCGTGCAGACGGGAGACGAGTTGGTCCGGTTGGATAGTAAAATCATCGAAGAGACCGTCAGTTTGGGAAAGACGGATGTTCATATCGCGACGGCTGAACTCGAACGAACTAAAGCCGATTTGGCGAAAGCCGAGCTAGCGGTCGATGCCTACCGGGAAGGTTCGTATATCTCACAGATGAAGTCGTTACAGAAGCGGCTGATAACCGCAAAATGGAATCATAAAACCGCGGAGGAGATGTTAAATCAGACGGAGTTGTTGTCGTTGCGAGGCTTCGTGAACGAACTTGAAGTCGAGGGGAACGCATTCACGGTCAAGCAAACGGATTTGGAACTAACGGTCATTGAGACACAGATTGATGTTCTAGAACGATTTACCAAGGCGATGGAGTTAGAAACGCTGAACGGCCAATTGAGCGCAACCAAAGCGAGGCTGGCCGGTCGGAAAGCGGGGCTCGAACTCGAGCAGAATCGCTTGAAGTTGGCGATGCAGGAATTTGAAAACTGTGTCATTAGGGCGGAAAAGGGCGGCTTGGTGATTTACCCTTCAGCCGCAAAGTGGAAGAATACTCCCGATATCACGGAAGGTGCCAGCGTTCACAAGGATCAAGTGCTGTTGCTGATGCCCGACCTCACCCAATTGCAAGTTCAAGTCGGAATTCATGAATCCGTTATCGACCGCATCAAACCGGGGCAGCGCGTCCAGGTTACGCTGGTTGACCGAACACTTGACACAGAAGTTTCCTCGGTGGCTTCGGTCGCAACTCCAGCCGGTTGGTGGAATGGAAACGAAGTGAGATATGACACGGTCATTCAGATTCCGAAGGGCCATGGTTTGAAGACCGGCATGACCGCGGATGTCGAAGTGATTGTGGCACGCCACGAAAGTGTGTTGCCCGTGCCGGCAGCCGGTGTGGTAGAGTCCGACCAAGGTCACTTCTGTTGGGTGGAGACCAAAGAGGGAACGCGACGCCGCACTTTGCAGCTTGGCGACAGCAACGACGAGTTCATCGTCGTCGAGGCTGGGTTGTCGGAAGGGGACAAAGTCGTGCTCAATCCGCTCGACTCAATCGCGGATGCGCGGAAACTGGTAGGTCTCGCGGTGGTTCACACCATCGCGCGTGGTGACCTGCTCGTCACATTGACAGAACAGGGAACTCTGGAGAGCTCGGACAACACGAAAATCAAATGCAGAGTGCGAGGCAAAGGCACGATTAACTGGGTGATCGAGAGCGGCACGAAAGTAAAGCCAGGAGACGAATTGGTCAGGCTCGAAAATAAGCAAATCGAGGACTACCTACACGAACGCACGAAGTTTGCCTACTTGTCGCGGGACGCAGCCATTGGATTCAGGGCTGACGCGACGAGAGCGGGGCTCGCCATGTCGGAGTACGAGGAAGGTAGGTTTCGCTCGGAGCTAATGACGTTGCAAAAAGACAAGGCGATCGCGGAGTCAAAGCTGCGCAACGCAACGAATATGCTGGACCATGCGAAGAAGTTGTTTGAGCGCGGCTTCAGAAGTGAAGTCGGTGTTGAAGAGAAAACGTTCGCCGTTATGGAAGCCAGGCTGGAGGCGGAAATCAAGCAGGTGGAAATCGAGGTTCTCGAGCAATTCACCAAGGAAGAGGAATTGGAAACTCTCAGAGGCAATTGGGAATCGGCGAAAGCAGCGGCTGCCGGACACGAGGAGGTCCTCGCCATGGACCAGGAGAGGATGGGTCTGGCGACGAAGGAGATCGAGCGCTGCGTCATTCGGGCCGAGCGGAGTGGCCTCGTGATCTACCCAACTACGGAAGAGTGGAAGAACGCCCCCGACATCGCAGAAGGCGCAACGGTACACAATGATCAAGTGCTGCTTCTCATGCCCGACCTGTCGAAGATGCAAGTCAAGATCGGGATTCACGAATCGATGATTAACAGCGTTAATGAGGGAATGACAGCGACAGTGACGCTACCGGGCAGAACGCTGGTCGGCGAAGTTACCGCGGTGGCTTCGGTCGCACCACCAGCCGAATGGTGGACAGGCAACATCGTGAAATACGACGCGATCATTCAGCTTCCCTCGGTGGACGGGCTCAAGCCTGGCATGAGTGCCGCGGTCGAAGTGAACATCGCTCGGCAAGAGAACGTGCTTCTGATCCCAGTTGCCGCGGTGGTCGAAACTGAGCATGGGTACTTCTGCTGGGTCGGAAGTGCCGACAAAGCGCAACGGCGCACTCTGCAGGTGGGCGCCAGCAACGACGACTATTTTGTGGTGAACGCCGGTTTGCAGGAAGGGGATCGGGTGGTGCTCAATCCATCGCTCTTCTTTGAGGAAGCAGAGATTCGCCAAAGCCCCGCGCCGAGGTCGCCAAAGTCCTGATCCTGCGGACAGCGCAGAGGCGCAAGCTTCCAGCTTGCCACTGGTAGGAGGCGAGCTGGCAGCCGCTATCACGGAAAAGTTGGCATTCCGCCGCCAACTTGCTAAATTGCCTTTCCTTATCGCTAAGTAATTCCCCGCGTTATCGCTCTTCTTCCGAGTCGCATTCATTCAAAAGGACCGGGGCATGCGCAAGAAATTGGCCTTCAAATTGGCCTTCACATTGGTCGAAATGTTGGTTGTGATTTTGGTCATCGGTATTTTGATAGCTCTGCTGCTACCAGCCGTGCAGGCGGCTCGTGAGGCAGCGCGCCGAACCGCATGCCAGAACAATCTGCGACAAATCGGTATCGCTTTGCACCATTATCACGACAAGTTCAAACACTTCCCCTCTGGCTGGACCGCTAGCGGACCGGACGGTGGAACTGGATGGGGTTGGGCCGCCTTGACGCTTCCCTATCTCGACCAGTCCAACTTGAATCGTCTTATCGACTATCGAGCCCACATCGACAGCGACGTCAATGCGAAATCGCGAGTGATGCCACTCGAACTGTTCTTTTGCCGGAGTGACGGAGCCCAGAGTCGAGCGGGAGGCACGTTCGTCCTTGTTGACGATGCGAACCGGGAAGATACGATCGGACACGAACATCTGCCCCTTACCCTCGCGTCGTCTAATTACGTCGGACTCTACGGCAGCACGCACTGCGTGACCAGTGAAATTGGTATTATTCGAAATAACTTTGGCGGTGTCTTTTCCTACGCTAGTCGTATTGGTCTGGCCGATATTCGTGATGGTTCGTCCAGCACAATTCTGGTTGGCGAACGAAGTTCGCGAAAGGGCTTTTCTACTTGGGTTGGCGTGGTGCATGGCGGCGATCACACAGTGACGCGAATCGTCGGGACGACCATTCGACCACCGAACTTGGAACAAGGACATTTAGAAGACTTCGGTAGCCGACATCCGGGTGGTACACAGTTCGTATTCTGTGACGGCTCGGTGCGGATCGTCAACGATGGAATCAGCCCGGAGACATTCAAAGCGTTTGGCACGCGATCCGGTCTCGAGGCACTTGGGTTTTGACAACCTGAACGGTCAACGTGTCCAACTCGGTGCGTCGAATCATCCGAGACTGTCGATGTTTGTCGATTGCAAGATCGGCAGAGCGTTTTTCGTCTGGTCTAATTGCTGATTTTCGTTGTTGGCATCTCACTTTGCAGAGTATGGATGCCTCGTTTAGATAGCCGTGTGGCATACAGTAAAAGTGTCTTCAACTGCATGAGCTGTCGCAGAGATTCAACCCCTGAATCCCCCAGTTCGGTATCCCAAAGCCGTAGCGTCTTGAGGTTCGCTAGTCCTTGAGGTGAACGAGTCCCTGTGCCAGGCCCGCATCGGTGACACGAGTCCGGTGCAGATTGAGAACATCGAGACTGCTGAGATGCGCCAACTGCTTCAATCCGCTGTCCCCAATTCCCGTCCGGTGCAACAGCAGGGTCTTCAGTTGCCTCAATTCTTTGAGGTTCGCGAGCCCATTATCGGTAATGCTGCTGTGTCGTAGCGATAGCTGCTCAAGGCTCGTCAGTTTGCCCAAGTGAGGGAGAGCTTCGTCGGTGATATGGTGCGACCACAGTTCAATATTTCGAACATTCTTGAGCCCACGCAGATGTGCAAGGCCAGCCCCGGACGTTTCCCAACCGTTACGGATGATGTGCTCGACCGTCGGTATTTGTCCTACATAACTCAAATCTGCATCGACCTTATGGTAGATGGGAAACACGACCTGTCTCACCTGATTTTTGTCGTCCAGTTTGATCCGCGCAGGAATACGCATTAGCGACTCAATGGCGTCGAACTGTCCATTGTGGATAGTCACTGTCGCTGGTGGGGAATCGCGATGAAAGTCAGCCGGCCACCGCGACAAGCGTCAGGTGAGCTGTCGGGGGAGTCAGCCTGTCCCAATCAGACCGATTATGCAAGACCGTCCGCCGACCGCACTCGTCAATTCCCCTATTCGCATGTTCATCGAACAGATCGTCTTGACAACGTGGACATCCGAAGAAGGATAAAAAGATTGCCGGAATCGGGCCTTTTCTTGATTCAACGTCATCATCGGAGGGAAGTAGAGATGCCAGGCAAAAAACCTTTCGAAGCGCTGATCTTGGTTTCCTGCCTGGGGTTGACGGCGTTCGTCTGCATGTCGAACGATGCCACGGTGAACTGGCTGACTGCCGAGGATGGAATCGTCGAATGGTCGACCGCGTTGGCATTCGCTGCCGCCGCCTTGACTTGTTTGTGGTACGCCCGCTCGCAGCCGCAAAAACCATTGCGACGTTGTTACTTAATTCTTTGGGCAATGCTGACCTTCGTCTTCTTGGGTGAAGAGACCAGCTGGTTCCAACGACAGTTGCACTTCGATACACCAGAATTGCTCGCTCAAAACGTTCAGGGCGAAACGAACCTCCACAATCTGCCCGCGTTGACGCCCAAAGTTGTCGCGGGACCAACCGATTTGATCACGAGTCAGGGTGGCTTCTATATCGGCTTCGGTCTCTATTTTCTCTGCTTTCCATCAGTACTCCAGATCGGTCCTCTGCGACGATTCGCTCAAGCCATCGCCTGGCCGAAAGTGTCGCCACGTTTCCTGCTCGGTGTTTGGCTGCCAATCATCACTACGTTCGTTCTGGCGACGCTAATAAGTCACGGACCGTCTAGAGACGGGCTGACTGAACTTCGCGAAATGTTCTTCGCGATCGCCATCTACCTCTACTGCACACTCCTGCCTTTGCTACCGAGCGTCAGTGCGGGAGTCACATCGGTTGCGGGACCGACCGAATTGCCATCAAACGTCCAAGCGATATCTTGACGACTTAAAGGGCGCCTTAGTCGAACGAAAAACCACCGAACGTCCACGTATCGGCTGGCTGGCGTTTTCTATGATCTCGTTTGTCGTCGTGTACTTGATCGCCTCTCTCTATATTATCCCGCCAGGTCGGGCGACGGAGTTCAACTTTCGCGACGAACGTACCCGCTATAAGTCGGAAGCACCCACTTGCCAGATTGCAACTGGCCATTATGCAAGTGCTGTGGGACCAGGGAGAGGCGACCACGACTGGGGTCCGCGACGTCTCGCGGGAAGAGCTTGCCCGACTAAAGGCGCTCATCCGACAGAAGGAACGGCTTGGTTGTTTGGGCACGTTCACTGGGTTTACCCCGCCGGCCCCGTGCCGGTGGATTTAGGTTGAAAAACTACAACGGAGGCGTCTCAGCCACCCGGACGAGGCCGGTGGGGATTGTCCACCTGCGAGCCAAAAACACAAATGGTAGCCGGTGGCACACATTGAAATTCCCGGTCCGATGCCTAGAATACGGGCGATCTCGTTCCCCACGACTGTAAGACAGAGCACCCGTAATGTTGATTCGAACACCAGTATTCATGTTTGTATGCTTCTTGTCATTCGTGGCCACTTGGCACACCTCGTATTCAAATGGATATGCAGATGAACCGGCTGAGCTTCTCGCCAAGTATGCGACGGTCCGTTTAAGCGCTGCGGACCTTGACCTGACACCGACCGAACGTCGCGTGGTGTCGATCTTGATCGAAGCCGCGAAGGAAATGGACGCCGTATTTTGGAAGCAGGCGTGCGGCGACCGTGACGAATTATTGGCCTCGATCAAGGATGTGCGGCTGAGGCAATTTGCCGAAATCAACTACGGCCCATGGGATCGGTTGGACAACAACCGTCCATTCGTTGACGGTGTTGGCGAAAAGCCAACCGGCGCCCGATTTTATCCGCACGATCTGACGGTGAAAGAGTTTCAATCGTACGTAAAAAATCACCCAGCACGCGCATCATCGTTACGCGACCTCTATACGGTTGTCCGCCGCGGCAAGAACGGTGAATTGCAGGCGATCCCCTACCATCTCGCATATCCTGATGAAACATCACGCGCGGCTTCATTACTTGAAAAGGCCGCCGCGACAACCGAAGACGCCGAATTTGCGAAATACCTGAGGGCAAGGGCAGCCGCACTTCGCACCGACAAATACCAGGCCAGTGACATGGTCTGGATGGACATGAAGCAGAATCGCATCGATGTCGTGATTGGTCCAATCGAGACTTATGAGGACCGGCTCTTTGGAAGGAAGGCAGCCCACGAGTGCTACGTCTTGGTAAAAGACATGACGTGGAACAAACGCCTGGAACGATACGCAGAGATGCTCCCCGAGTTACAGAAGGGTCTGCCTGTTCCGGCCGAGTACAAGAAGGAAAAGCCTGGCGCCAAAGCCGACCTGTACGCGTACGACGTGGTCTACTACGCCGGAGACTGCAACGCGGGTTCCAAGACGATTGCCATCAATCTGCCGAACGACGAAGAAGTCCAACTCAAGAAAGGGTCTCGTCGTCTTCAGCTGAAGAACGCGATGCGAGCAAAGTTTGATCGAATCCTGCTTCCAATAGGTAACGTACTGATTTCCGAAGAGCAAAGAAAACACCTACAATTCCACGCCTTCTTTGGAAACACCATGTTCCATGAAGTCGCGCATGGACTCGGCGTAAAGTACACCATCGACGGAAAACGAACGGTACGTGAGTCACTAAGAGACGTGTACAGTGCGTTGGAAGAGGGGAAGGCCGACATTCTGGGACTGTACATGCTGACGAAACTCTCTGAACAGGGTGAGCTCAAGGAAGGCGAGTTGATGGATTACTACGTCACTTTCCTGGCTGGGATCTTTCGGTCCGTTCGATTTGGTGCCAGTAGTGCCCACGGTAGAGCGAACATGATCCGATTCAATTTCTTCAAGGAGAAGGGTGCATTTCGCCGTGGAACAGACGGGTTGTATCGTGTCGAATTTGACGCGATGCAAACCGCCATGACGGAGCTGAGTCGCCGGATTCTCGTCCTGCAGGGGAACGGCGACTATCGGGCCGCAAGTCAGTTTGTCGAGGAGATGGGCTTTGTCGGCCCAGGACTTCAGGCTGACTTGGAACGTGTCAGCGCACGCGGCGTACCGGTCGACGTTGTCTTTGATCAGTAACGCCTTACTTCAACCGGATCGTCTCGCCTTCTTACAACGCCCAGTAGGTCACATTCGGCGAAAGTAACCTACGAATGGAAACCACTTGAAATGATCCAGCTTCGGGGAGTTCGTGTCCACAACCTAAAGAACTTGGACGTCGACCTCCCGACAGGCAAGTTGATTGCCGTTTGTGGAGTTAGCGGAAGCGGAAAAACGAGTCTCGCATTGGACACGCTCTACGCCGAGGGGCAGCGTCGGTACATCGAGAGCTTCTCCGCGTACACTCGACAATTCCTCGATCGACTCGAAAAACCAGACGCCGATCGCATCGATGGGTTGCCACCGGCAATCGCAGTTCAGACCACAGTCGTTGGCAATCGCCGGTCAACGGTCGGCACGCTCACTGAGATCAGTGACTACCTGCGACTTCTGTTGGCTCGAGTCGGGAAGATTCGCTGTTTCGACTGTGGGCAAATGGTGAAAAGTGACTCACCGCAATCCGTTAGTTCTTTTCTACGGACAACGCTGCCCGAAGCCCAGCGGTGGTTGATCGGATTCGACGTAGCCAGCCGGCCTGTGGACTCGCCGCCGAGTGAAACGTTGCGTGAAATACAGCAACAAGGTTTCGTGCGAGGAATTGCCAACGGGAAGGTCGTTCGATTCGACACACTCGACCTGAACGAAACGTCGAGCGAGGGAATGATAGTTGTTGTCGACCGGTTGAAAGGAGTCGATGACGTTGAGCGAATTCGCGACTCGCTGGAGACGGCTTTCGCGAGCAGTTCGGGAAGTTGTACGATCCTAATCGAGCGATTGTCCGACAGCGGTTCGACGAAACAAGATGATGGCTTCACCTCGCTCCATCTCTCTCATTTAGCAACAACAGAGCAGATCGACGGGGCCGAGTGGCATCGCTTTGACTTTTCGTCGAACTTGGTATGTCGGCGATGTGACATCGAGTACTGGGAACCATCGCCACAACTATTCAGCTTCAATCATTCTGTAGGAGCTTGTCCAACGTGTGAGGGGTTCGGCAATGTGTTAGAAATCGATATGGAGCGGGTTATTCCAGATCCGTCAAAATCGATCCGTGACGGGGCGATCGCACCGTGGACAACGCCCGCCTACGAGCACGAGTGGCAGGAACTAATGGCATTGGCGGCCGACGAACACATCGACATCGATGCGCCGTACAACACTTTACCAGAACGGAGTCGGCAGCAGATTCAAAGTGGCGTGCCGGCTCATGATTTCGGCGGGTTGCGCGGTTTCTTTGCCTGGCTCGAACGGCGAAAATACGAGACAAAGCACCGAGTATTCTTAAGCCGCTGGAAGAGCGAAAGCCGTTGTCCCGATTGCCACGGCCAACGCCTCCGCCCCGAAGCGCTGGCCGTTCGAGTGAACGGGCGAAACTACGCCGAAATCTGCCAAATGGAAGTCGGCAATGCGATCGACTTCTTTCGAGATGATCTCCACCTCACGCCCGAACAAACATCAATTGCCGGCGTGATGTTACAACAGATAGTCTCCCGTTTGGGCTACTTGCAGTCGAGCGGTCTGGAGTATCTGACACTCGACCGATCGATCCAAACGATCAGCGGCGGCGAGGCACGACGAGTCGCGTTGACAAAGGCTCTCGGATCGAGCCTGGTCAACCTCTTGTACGTGCTTGATGAGCCATCGGCAGGATTACACCCGCATGACGTCACGCGTTTGACTTCCGTCTTGACCAACATTCGCGACCGTGGCAACACTGTGTTAGTTGTCGAGCATGAAGAGGCAATCCTGCAGGCTGCAGACCATCTAGTGGAAATTGGCCCGCGAGCTGGAAGTGATGGCGGACGTTTAATTTACAATGGCGATCATGAAGGCATGTTGGCATCCGAGGAGAGCTTGACCGGTGCGTACCTGTCGGGTCGCCTACTCGGCGGAATTCCGGAACACCACCGCCCAACGAAGCAAGGCAACATCAAGATTTTGGGTGCGTCGGGAAACAACCTCAAGAACATCGATGTCGAATTCCCACTGGGTGTACTCTGTGTTGTCAGCGGAGTTAGCGGTTCGGGCAAGACCTCGCTCGTCCAAAAGACACTGTACGGCGCACTCTGTCGTAGATTGCGAAAGGACTGCAACCAAAAACCACTCCCCTACCGTGACGTATACGGCGAGGGCCAAATTGACGACGTCGTCTTGGTCGACCAAAGTCCTGTCGCCAAGACACCTCGCTCGAATCCGGTAACGTACACCAAGGCCTTTGATTCGATCCGCAAGCTATTCGCAGAAACGATCGAGGCGAGGACTCGAAATTTCGGTGTTGGCTACTTCAGTTTCAACGCGGAGCAAGGCCGGTGTGACGAATGTCGTGGCGACGGTTCATTGGAAATCGACATGCAGTTCTTAGCTGACATGCGGGTACCGTGCCCACGTTGCCGAGGAACTCGTTATCGAAAAGAGATCCTCGATATCCGTTATCGGAGTTGCAACATTGCCGACGTACTAAACATGACGGTCCGCGAATCGATCAGTTTCTTTCGAGGTCAGAAAAAAATCCAAGCAAAACTCCAACCGTTGATGAATGTGGGACTTGGATACCTTACGCTGGGGCAACCAGCTACGACGCTGTCCTGTGGCGAATCCCAACGTCTCAAGTTATCAGCTTGTCTTGGAAGGGCGACTCGAACTCGAACTCTATTCCTACTCGACGAACCTACGGCTGGACTTCATTTTTCGGATGTTGTTAAACTCATTGATTGTTTTGACGCTCTGCTAAACGTGGGGCATTCGCTGATCGTCGTCGAACACAACCTACAACTGATGATGGCGGCAGACCACATTATCGACCTTGGCCCCGGCCCGGCGGCGGACGGAGGATCGGTCGTTACCTGTGGAACTCCAGAAGAGGTAGCCGCATGCGAACGGTCGCTTACTGGTAAGTTCCTCAAGGCCAGGCCGACCCTCTAAGTTTAGTGTGATCTGTGTGGCACGATCGGCCGGGCGACAGTTTCCTGTTACAAAGGGGAGCAAAGAATGCTTGTTGGCTATGTCAGTGACGAGCGGTACATTGCGTTGCCGAATGTTCAAGTGGAATTCACAAATGCCACGACAAGCATCGAAGTCCGATCCCGCGCATCAGGCGCCGTGCACGCCGATATCGCATCCGGTGAATATCAGCTCACATTTTCAAAGACGGGCTATGGCCCAAAGAGTGTCAAGGTAGAGATACGGGAGAACGAACCGCAGGCATTTCGCTTGTTGAAGGACGGTTTGATGGGTTACGCCTGGCCAAAATGGGTTGTGGGCGGTGAGTCGGCCGAATTCCGCATCCACTCAGACGAGGCCTACAAGCTGTCGCTGTGGCGGTACGGCTGGGAAAAAGAACTCGTCCAACCGATCGGCTGGTTTGACGAACACGGCCCGCGTGCAACAGTTCAGATTACTCCCGACGGTGACTACACGCGAACCGGTGTGCAATGGAATCGGTTCGGATACTCCTGCCCGCATCACAAACAGTACGTGACGGCGCCCAGCCGGTCCGGCCTTTACTACTTTCATGCAAAAGGAGAGAGCGGTCGGTTCTTTTCCTTTCCGTGGATTGTGGCACCGCCTTCTCCCAATGCGCCGATCGCCGTATTGGCGTCCAACATTACATGGAACGCCTACAATAATTTCGGCGGCCGCAGTAATTATATTCATCCCGACGCGCTGCCGCCCACGCCGACCGTCAACGCACGGTTGGAACTCCATCGCTACATTGACCCCGATCATTTTAATTACAAGGTGCAAAATTATGCTCCGCTATCATTCGATCGTCCAGAACCGATCAACCATATTCCAGAGGATGAACTAGTCACCGGCCCCATCGAGGGTAGAGCTGCATGCCATGTGGCACCAACCGAGTGGCGGTTGTTGGGCTGGCTTGAAAGAGAAGGGTTCGCCTATGACTACTACGGAGAAACGCAATTGCATAGCGGTGCGCTTGATCTGAGCCAATACCAAGTGCTCATCATCAGCACGCACCCGGAATACTGGTCCAGTGACATGTATTTCAAAGTCAAGAAGTGGGTTTTTGAGCAGGGCGGACGGCTCATGTACTTAGGCGGAAACGGTTTGAACTGCGACGTAGAATTTGTCGACGAACAGACGTGCATTTACCGCAACGACGATGAACGAAAGCTGGTCGACCAAAACAGCGGCGATATCAACGAGAGTCGATTTCACATTCGACACGAATCTGAAGCCAATCTGTTGGGTGTGGTGTATGACGCCCGTGGAATCATGACCGCGGCTCCGTATCGTGTCATTGATGCGTCCAACTGGGTGTTCGAACGTACGGACCTGAGAAATGGTGATCTTTTCGGAACTCGCTCGCAACACGAACGTGTTCCCGGTGGCGCATCGGGGCATGAGACCGATAAGATCTCGGCCAGCTCTCCGTCCAATACTCAATTATTGGCGCAGGGGACGAATTTGGAGGGCGGAGGTGGCGACATGGTGCTCCATCAACCGAACAACGGTGGATATGTCTTTTCGGCTGGCTCGATCTGTTGGCCCAGCTCTCTCCTGGTCGACGCACATGTGTCGCAAATTACGTCCAACGTAATCAGGAGATTCCTGAGTTAGCGGCCGCGGACTTGGCGACTTACGATTCCTCAGCGTGCGACCGCGTATTACATCGCACATGGAGCCAGAGATGATCATAAAAACAATCGAAGTGTTTTCGGTACGCATTCCGCTTCGACCTGAATGCCACATGATTACGGCCCTGGGCCTACATACCGAATCAAACTATGTGATCATTCGAGTCGAAACAAGCGATGGGGTCGAGGGCGTGGGTGAGGCGACAGTCTCGGAACGATGGAGTGGCGAAACGATCTGGGGCGCTATCGCCATTTTGAAACATATTCTCATTCCCGCTGTGATTGGCATGGACCCGACCGATATCGAAGCGATTGACAAGAAGCTCGCTTGGCAGGCTCGGGGAAACTGGTTCGCCAAGAGCGCAATCGAAATGGCTTGCTGGGACATCAAGGGCAAGGTAGCAGGAAAGCCGGTCTACGATCTACTCGGTGGACCGTGCCGCGGACTCCAGTATGAAAATCGTTTCTCGATGGGCGCGTTTGACGTACCACGTGCTCAACAGCGAGCCGCCGAACTTGTCGAAGCAGGCTTCAACACGATCAAGGTGAAGGTTGGTGGAAAGGCCGAGGACGACATCGATCGCGTCCGCGCAGTCCGCGCGGTCATTGGATCGGAACGACAGTTGACTATCGACGCCAACTGTGGGTGGAATGTTGAAACCGCGATCCACTGTATCAACGCGATGGAAGACTGCAATCTGGCACTCGTAGAACAACCGACCCCCGACGGCGACTATGCATCGTTGGCCCGTGTGAGAAGAGAGACGACTCCACCGATCATGGCCGATGACATCTGTTTTGACCTGATTCACGCCCACGAGCTTATCCGCAATGAGTGTTGCGACGTAATCAGTGTCTACCCCGGAAAGAACGGGGGAATTCACCGTTCGCAGCAGATCGTCGAATTGGCGGCAGAACACGGAATCGCTTGCACAATCGGCTCAAATTTGGAATACGACGTGGCCACCGCCGCGATGGCGCACTTAGTCGTAGGTTGCACGAATATGCAGGTCGAAACACACCCAGGCGATTCACTGGGCCCGTCCTATCACGAATTTTCCATCGCGAAAAACCCACTCGATATCCAGTGGCCCTATACGACCGTTTCAGATCGTCCCGGCCTCGGTGTCGCGATGGATTGGGACCGAGTACGAGTCGCCGGTGGTCACCTATGAGCGAAGGCGCTAGCGGTCTGTCTTTTGGTCGACTTTGTGGGATTTACCCCACCGGCCCTGTGCCGGTGGAACTAGGATTGAAAACTACATCGAGACGTCGAGCTTAAACCAATTCACACGTTCCATGTACAAGAACCGGACGCTAACGAGTGCCGGCTGATTTTCATGCCTTCCGGGTAACGACAGGATTCACTCGCCGCGGATAGCACTTCTTGCAAATTTCACAACTCGTTCCATCGCACCCACGCGCACTACAATGTTGTCGTCCGTAGTAAATAATTTGCAAGTGCAAGATGTTCCAACAGTCCTGTGGAAAGAGACGTTTCAGATCTTTTTCCGTTTGCACAACGTTCTTGCCATTGGTCAATCCCCATCGTTGCGCGAGCCGATGGATGTGAGTGTCGACCGGAAAGGCCGGATGGCCGAACGCCTGGCTCATCACCACGCTCGCCGTCTTGTGGCCCACGCCGGGTAACTGCTCAAGTTGTTCAAATGTCTCGGGTACAACACCTGCATATTCATCGCGAAGGATTTCCGAGAGTCGCCGAATTGCCTTCGACTTTTGCGGCGACAATCCACACGGCCTGATAACGTCCTCAATCGTTTCCACGGGCAATTGTGCCATGACTTCGGGAACGTCCGCCAACTCGAACAGCCCGGGTGTCACCGCGTTGACGCGGAGATCCGTACATTGAGCACTCAGAAGAACCGCGATCAACAGTGTATAGGGATCACTGTGTTCGAGCGGAATGCTCGGTTGCGGATAGAGTTGCTTGAGTCTCGCTCGAATGTAGTCAGCGCGTTCTTGCTTCTTCATGGTCCACTATTTATCGAATATCGAACACCGAATGAAAGCAGGCGTTCGGATTCTCCTTGGTATCTTTGTGTCTTCGTGTGAGATGATGACCGATCTTCGCACACGAAGGCACGAAGCGTTCGGTCCCGTTATCAATAGAGTGGATTAGTTTTTACACAGCCAATCGACGACTCGCCAGTCCATCCAGTACCTGTCTGGATCACCGTTGCGGGCGGCGTAGAACCCGACATGTCCCCCGTGTTGCGGCAGGCAAACAGTCATGTTTTCTGGAAAGTCACGCTGAAAAATGGAACCAGGCACGATGGGATCATCTTGCGATGCGATGAGAAGTGTAGGAGTCATCACATGATCCAGGACTCGCGACGCGCTTGATTGTTCATAGTATTCCGTCGCATCGCGAAAGCCACTGAGCGGAGCGGTGACTCGATCGTCAAAGTCCCAGACGGTCTTGGGTAAAGGTGAGGGGAACGGAATGGTCATGCCCTGCCGAGCGCGGCGCCGCAACAGTTTGATCAACTTCTTAACGAAAGCGCGAGAATAGAGGCGACTCTGTGGCTGCAGCATGTGCGTCGATGAAGCGACTAGGTCGATTGGCGGACAGACGACTACAGCTGCCCTTACGAGGCGTCGCGCCTCGCGACTCTCGTCGTTCATCTCGCCGAGCATTTTTAGCGCAATGTTGCCGCCGAGCGAAATCCCGACCAGGTCGAATTTCGCCTGCGGGTGATTGATCGACAGGTACTTTAGGATCGCCGCCACGTCGTCACTTCGACCAGCGTGGCCCGGTTTTTGTGCCAGATCCATGCCCTCACCGTGGCCTCGGAGGTCAACCCGGACAACATGAAAGCCCCGTTGGCGAAGTTTGGCGGCGATCCGCAAGACGTAGGGCGACTGCGCCGAACCATTCAGGCCATGGAGCAGCACGACAATTCGCTCGGCTACTGGCGTCTCATCCTCGTGAAGGACGATCTGGTCTCCATCGGAGACCGGAACAAGGCGTCTAATGGCAGGTGGTCGAGGAGAACCGTGCCATGCGTATGCAGGAAAAATCGTCTGCGCATGTGGACTGCGGAACCAGGGATGAGGGACGAACGGCGTTTCAACCTCGGGCAAGAATGGAATCTCCTACGCTTCGCATTGCGGTGCCCGCATGTAGGACCAGCCCGGCCCTATGAAGCGGGCCGCCAGCTAACCTAGCCGGGACCATGGCCATAGATGTGTTGGATGGGTGTCCTATGTCCCCAGACCACTTCGTCCACCGCCACTTCAAAGACGTCGGCAATTCTCTTCCGTTCGGCAGGACTTGGCGTCCAGCGGCCGAGCAGGATGGCGCGTACTTTATTGTCATCCAAGCCACTGCGCGACACCAAATCGTCAAAGGTGAGCTCGTGCTGCTGGCACAATTCGGCAACACCCAATGCCATTAGAAGTCCTCCTTTAATCCGTAGCGATGGTAGCGGACATTCCGAACGCTCATTGTGTGCCCCCAACTCACCTCGTCGACCGAAACCCCCAAGGCGGCGGAAAGTTGTTCCCGTTCCTTCGGACTTGGCGTCCAACGCCCGGAAACGATCGCCAGAACACGTGAAGTATCGAGCCTGGAAAGTTTTGCGAGCTCTTCGACTGAGAGGTCAAGTTGCTCAAGGAGTGCGTCAATCGTCTTTTGGGGCATGGCAACTATACAAAACCGGGGGTGATCTTACGTCATTAGGAGGCAGTTAACACCATTATCGCGGTGTTTAATGAAAGTTGCAAGGTTTGCTTGAGAAGGTGTTTCCCGGTATCATAGACGGTCTCCTGAGTTAGCTTTTCACTGAGGACGCCACGGGAGTTGGATGCCCAAAAACGGGACAACATCCTTCCGTACCCGGTTCAATCATTGAGGAAATCACAATAATGGCAACAGAGATCAGCAATCGCGACGAGGTGACACAAGACCCCGAAGCGGTAGATTCCAAATATCAGTATACCGGAATGCCGACGACCTGTGACGGTGCGGAGGCCGTCGTTTGGGTCGAAACGCAGGTCTGCCAGGGCTGCGGTGCCTTTCCGATCACCAGCTCAACGACGATGGGCGGCGGATTCAACGCGGCCGTCCACAATGGTCGCAAGAACCTTTGGGGCGACAGCTTGATTTTCGTCGAGCCGGAGAGCGAGCACTCAGCGGCGACGTTTTGCGAGGGCTTCGCCGCCGCAGGCGGCCGTGTGACGAACTTTACGTCGGGCCAGGGATTGGTCCTGATGAAAGAAGTGCTCTATACGATCTCTGGGAAACGGCTCCCCATCGTGTTCAATATTGGCTCGCGGGCGTTGACTAGCCAAAGTTTGAATGTGCACGCCGGACATGACGACGTGATGAGCGTTGCCGATTGTGGGTGGGGGATACTGTTTGCCCGCAACGCCCAGGAAGCCGGTGACCTTTGTCTCATTTCGCGACGTGTCGCCGAAGCGTGCGAAACGCCGTTTATGAACGTACAGGACGGTTTTTTGACGACCCACACGGTCGAGAGCGTCAGGTTGCTAGAGCCCGAATTCATGAAGGAATTCGTGGATGATCCCAAGGAAAAACTGACCAACTTGATGGATCCGGACAACCCGTTGATGTCTGGAGTGGTTCAGAATCAAGACTCGTACATGAAAGGCAAGATCGCCCAACGCTGGTACTACGATCGAGTGGGACCGGCTTTGGAGGAGGCGTTCGAGCTATTCTACGAAAAAACGGGGCGGAAGTACGACTACATCGCACCTTATCGGTGTGAGGATGCCGAGTACATCTTGATCGGCCTTGGCTCCTACATGGAAACGGCTCAAACAACCGTTGACTACCTGCGGGAGAAAGGTGTCAAGGCGGGCTGCATCAATATCTATTGTTTCCGTCCGTTTCCCGCGCAACAGATCGTCGAGGCCCTGAAGAATTGCAAGGCGTTTTCTATATTGGAACGTATGGATGACCCGCTTTCGACCACCGGGAACCACTTGACGCGAGAGATCAAAGCCGCGTTTTGCGACGCTTTGAATGGCCAAAACGGCATGGAGAAGATTGACCGAATCCCTCGAATATTCCACGGAGCAGCCGGCTTGGGTAGCCGAGATGTCCGACCTGGTGACTTGATCGCGGTCTTCGACAACATGATCAACGACGGCGCCGACTTTTTCTGCCTGGGGATAGCACATCAATTGGCCTTGTCGCAAACCGAGGATCCCGATTTACGACCGGATGGTGCGTTTTCGATGCGTGGCCACTCGATTGGTGGGTTCGGATCGGTGACAACCAACAAAGTCATCGCAACGATTGGTGGACAGGTGTTCGGTAAGGACGTTCAAGCCTATCCGAAATACGGTTCGGAAAAGAAAGGCTTGCCGACGACCTATTACCTGACCGTTGCCAACTCACACATCTTCTCGCACGCCGAATTAGAACACGTGAATCTTATCGTTCTCAATGACACGACCGCTTTGCTAAGTGGCAACCCGTTAAAGGGCATGGTCGACGGGGGCTCCATTTTTATGCATTGGGGCAGTATTCTGATGTACGGGCTGTATTTTGATGCACGGGGGATGTATTTTGATGCCCTGGG
>DUDC01000063.1:0-16063 GCA_012959465.1 Planctomycetaceae bacterium | reverse complement strand
CAAGAGACGATTCAATCCAAAAACCTGCGGGTCTACTTCATCGACATGGTGAAAATAGCCCGTGAAGTCGCTTCGGTGGCCGACTTGGAAATGCGTATGCAAGGCATCGTGTTGCTGGGGGCCTTCCTAAAGCTCACTCCATTTTCCGACCAAAGTGGCATGTCCGATGAACTTGTCTACGAAGGGGTTGAAAAAGCACTCCGCAAGTACTTTGGCAAGCGAGGCGAACAGGTCGTGCAAGACAATTTAGCTTGCGTCAAGCGTGGCTACAGCGAAATGAAAGATATCCCCGAGTCATTGATTCACCAAGGGAATGGAGCGACGCACTAACACAACTGCGGGCAGCATTTCCGTTAAACTTAAATCCACCCCGATAAGGTATTAATAGATGGCAACCGACGACCAAAAACCTTCAATGAATGAAGCGAATGATAAGGACCCCTTTAACAACAATTCTTATGGGACCCTTGTTGATACCCCGTATAGGCCGATTAACCTACCGGTCCTGAACGTGGAAGAATTCAACGAGCACGTGATTCGCAGCTACGAAGATGGAACTGCCGAAAAAGGGTTGGGAGCCGACTTGGCCGTTGCCCGATCGTTGATTCCTGCCGGCACAGCGCAACTACGCGATTTCAGCTACATCGCGCCGGAAATTCCCGAGTTCATTCCGGAAAACTGCACGGGTTGTATGGAATGCGTCACCGAATGCCCCGATACGGCGATCCTCGGCAAAGTGCTCTCGGAACCCGAACTAAATGAAAAACTGGATAGCCTTATCGAGTCAGATGATGACCGGGAGATGTTCGACAAGCAGTGGTCAGTAACTCGAAAGTACTACGATGGACCAAAGAAGAAAGGTAAGGAGGGTGGTCGGTTTGCAATTCTGATCGACCCGAGTAAGTGCAAGGGTTGTGCCGAGTGTGTGACCGTCTGCGACGACTTGGCTCTGGAGATGGTGCCC
The DNA here is from genome assembly GCA_012959465.1 of Planctomycetaceae bacterium. GTDB lineage: Bacteria > Planctomycetota > Planctomycetia > Pirellulales > Pirellulaceae > UWMA-0346. Next base: position 15,099 of record DUDC01000063.1, on the reverse strand, counting down.
AAGACGGAAGGCTTGATTGACAAGATCCGCAAGAGTCACCGATTTTTCAAGAACTTTGGCCCGACGGACGAGTCGTATGTCAACGACAATCTGTTGATCGACATGATGCTGAAAGAAAAAACGCTCCTCTATGTGGGCGGCGCAGGTTCCTGTGCGGGTTGCGGCGAAGGGACTGCATTGCGAATGCTCTGTGCGGCGACTGGGGCGAAGTTCGATGACCAATGGGGAATCATCGCGGCGACAGGTTGCAATACGGTCTACACCTCAACGTACCCCTACAATCCGTATCTGGTACCGTGGACCAATTCCCTTTTTGAAAATGCTCCAGCGGACGCCATGGGCGTGCGGGCGCGTTGGGACCAGATGGGCTGGCAAGACAAACCGCTGTGGTGTATTGGTGGTGACGGCGCGATGTTTGATATTGGCTTTCAGTCGCTGTCACGCCTGCTCGCCTCCGGTATGAACGTCAAAGTGTTTGTTCTCGACACCCAGGTCTATTCCAACACCGGCGGACAAGCATCGACCAGCACATTCACTGGCCAGAACACGAAAATGAGTGTTCACGGCAAAGTGATCGGTGGCAAGCAAGAGGCTCGTAAGGAGATCGCTCAGATTGCCATGATGCACCCTCGCACCTACGTTGCTCAAACGACGTGTGCTCACACGAATCACTTTTACAAGGCTGTCCTCGGCGCTTTGGAGTTTGATGGCCCCGCCGTGATTAACTGCTATACGACCTGTCAACCCGAACACGGTGTTGCCGACAACATGGCGGCCGACCAAGCTCGTCTAGCCGTTGATTCTCGAGCCTTCCCACTCTTGGTCTTTGATCCCAGGAAAGGCAACACAATCAAAAAGAAGCTTTCGCTGCAGGGAAATCCGGCGATGAAAGACGAGTGGTGGACGAACCCCAAATCGGGTGAGGTCGTCGATTTCATTGACTTCTGCCGCAGTGAAGGTCGATTTGGCAAACACTTTGATAAAGAGGGCAACCCTTCCGAGTTGATTTTGCAGGCCAACGAAGAGCGTCTTGCGAATTGGCAGACTCTACAAGAGCTTGCGGGTTTGATTTAGACCATTGGTTCCGTTGTGGAGATGGGTCGCCTTCGATAAGATGCTTCAGCATGAGCTTAAGCATCTTACAGACCCGTAAGCTACGTTTGTATTTCGAGTCATGACCGCGCAGGAGTCTATCGATGTCGCCCACCCCGTCAAACGACACTTCCAGCGACGCCGAGAATTCAGTGTTTGGAAAGTCGTTTGACAAAGAGACTCAACAAGCGTTGATGGCCGAAGATACGGCTTGTTGGAACGCAATCTGCGGCTTGCTCATGGCGGTGATTATCGTTGGGCTTATTCTCGCCGGGATCGCCCTCACTTTTGTCACTTAATCGTCCGCAATGTCCCACCGCTACTTGTGCATGTCATGGCATGCGGCGCAGGAATGCGTGATCATCCTAAAAGCGGCGGCCATGCTCTTCGTATCCTTGACCTTGATGCTACGCACCGCTGCAGCCGATCCTCTGCGGAGCGTCATAGCAGCGTTCGCCCAGTCGTCATCGGGACATCGGTCATCGTCCATCAATAGATAGCTGGCCTCGTTGAGCAGTGCAGCATTCGTCGCCAACGCCTGCCACTCCTTCTTGTTAGTCGGTAGCTTCTCGGTACCCTGGTGGAGGTTCGTGTGGTTGGGTCGTACGAAACCTCGCATGATTTGACTGGTTGTCGCCAAACGAGTTTTTCCTTTGGTGACTTGCGCAGTTGATGTGACGGAAACAACGACAACGACAACGATAGCTGACGCCGCAAGCAGCAGTTGTTTCAACATGGCAACTCCCAACAATTGAGCAGAAAGACTTTCATCGCCACCACAATTCGAAATCCAATATAGATGATTTGAATTGCGGTGTCTGACTCATCCGGTGGGGCTACTAGGCTGTTCTGGTCACTTTCGGCGAAAGTGATCTACGGGCTGCGTTTCATCGCACCAATTCGGGTAGCGAAACGGTTCCACCACCGGCACCACTCGGTGTAGCGCCGCCCCAAAACGTCTCGGCTCGGCGATTCGTAATGGTCCCCATCAGATACTTCACGGTGATGGTCTTGCTTGGATTACTGGGGTCGACGACATCGTATTCGACGGTTCCATCGAGGTGTACGCCAACAAAGTCGCTGACGCGGACTTCGCCTGTTAGGTGACCGTTGACATCACGACTCGTGTTGGTCGTCTCGACAATTGGCATAATGATATTTCGACGGGGATCGTCGGAATCTAGATCGAGGCGATCGTCAAGGGCTTCACTAAAACTGGCACTACCTGTGCCTTCGTTGAATACATACAACAAGTCGCCCACTTGTATCTCGACGGCAACATCTTCGCCCTTGAGGACTTTCTTGCAATCTGACTCGGACGCGCCTGGGCCGTCCGCATCGACGTCGAGTGCGAGGTGAACGGGAGCGTATTTTCCTTTGCCATAGATGGCTACGATGACCTGTTCACCGACCACAAACTCACTGCCATTTGCCGGCGCAGATGGCCCGTCTTTGCCAGGATTACCGGCAGAAATACCAGGGTCGACCGCTCCGAAGTCCGGGCTCCGCAACGCCATAGGCATCCCCTCAGCTGCCGAGGTCGAGGCGATCATTGCCACCGCCTTCGCCGACAGACCAACTTCCGATACGCCAAAGAAATTCATGAACGATGTACCAATCCGATCAGTGTTTTCCCCATCGCGTCGCACGGTAACCTCGACGGCATTTGGCGGGTCGCCACCCGACGTGAACGTCTCATTGAGAGGATTCCATGTGCCAAACGTAACGTCACTTGAGACGAGGACATCACCTAGGTCCGGCAAATTGTAGTTCGCGAAACCAATCGCCCACGCCTGGGCATCGAGGCGGGATTCCTGTGAATTGTCGTTGCCAATCCGCATGACTGCCGCTAGAGCGGCTGCGTCCGCAGCACTTTGCATGCGTGACTTACACGAATGCAGGTACCCCAAGTCGACCGTCATGCTCGCAAGAAAACACATCATGATAATCGCAGCGAGAGAGATTACTAATACCGAGCCATTTCGCCGCTTTTGTTTTCGATAATGAGTTCTCATGATTTCACGTTCGCATGCAAAGGATGTTGATCTGTGGAACGACGCGCCGTGCTTTCACCAATCCCCAAGTGCTTTTCTACTTCTTTTTATTTCCGGTCTTCTTCGTGTCAGTCTTCTTGTTTTTCTTCGTGCAGGTCTTCTTATTTTTCTTCGTGCAGGTCTTCTTATTTTTCTTCGTGTCGGTCTTCTTATTCTTCTTTGTGGCATCCTTCTTGTTCTTCGTGTTCTTCTTTCCACTCGGCGTCTGATCGCTTTCGGGGTCATTTGCCCCATCGCCTTCGGCCGGCATGACGCAGACACCTGTAAGTGTCTTACCGTTCATGTAACTCCCAGATGGCAACCAGGATATGTCGTCATAGGGCACCGAGACGGTGACCGTTACGGCCTGGAATGCGTTGAGATTCTCTGGCGGGTCTGGAGAAATTGTCACCGTATAATCATCAATCTGCGCGGCCGCCACAGCTGCCTTGACGATGTCGAGTACATCCTTCTTGTTGCCGTTTTCGAACACAGCGACTCGACAACCCGCGCGAGCCGCCTCCTCCAGAACGTGACGCACCATGACGGCACGACCCATTTCCATAGAGCCCATGAACATGAGCACGATGACCGGCAACACAACCGCAAATTCGACAACCACTGCACCTCGATGTGCAACAAACTTCTGGCAGAGGCGACGGGGTTTTCTCGAATCGGTGCTGGTCATTGTAGAGTCTCCTGTTCAAGTGCCTCCGGCTCAACCGGCAGTTAGTCGATTGCGCAACTGAAACATACGTTACAAACCTTGAGTGGCGCGTTTTGCATTGTCCAAAAAACCGAATTCGTGCTCGACTTCCTATCGATTATGTCAGTTGTCACGGGGCGCACGGACCAGGTCGTCACCGGACCATTTCGCCCTACCTCGTCGGAGTAGCATCGATCGACACTGCCGCTACGACCAGGCGAATTGATCGCGGCCCATCAGATCTTGCTCCAGCGACTCGCCTATGGGCTATGTTTTCTATAGAAGCTACTGACATGATCTGCAACTCCGTTCAGGGCCGTTGATCCGCGACGGTACGTCCACAATGTTTGCAAAACGAATCCTCATCAAAGCGCTCCCAATTCTTGTCATTGCCATCATGGTGATCGGGAGCGGAATGTGGAACTCTGCACGAAAGGTTCATTCTCGCTACGAGCAGTTGGTGCTGAAAAAGTGCCGCGACATTAGTAAACGCAAAGAGGAGGAATTGCGGGAGGCCGAGGAAGAGGAGCGTGCCGAACGATTCGACGAAATCGCCTACGACGACGAAGTGGACAGTGATACCCGCTTCGCATGGACGAGCGTAATCAGTGCAACCACCGCTTCGATGCATTACCGCGTTGCAGAGACTCAAAGGCGTTCATGCCAAGCCACTAACCAACGACCATCCCCAGACGTCGATAAGAGTGATGCGGATTTTTGGTCCTTTCAAAGATTGCAGCAGATACAGCCTCCGTCAGTCATCAGTCCATCCTGGTGCCGAAATCCGATCGACCGTTTTATCCTCGCGCGGTTGGAGGAAAAAGGTCTGCCGCCAAACCCTGCGGCAGATCGTCGCGTCTTGGGACGGCGGCTGTCGTTCGATCTGATCGGCCTATCGCCGACACTCGAGGAGATCACCGCGTTTTCGACGACCACCGACGAGGCCGCTTACGAGCGGTACGTCAATCGCCTGCTGTTGGATCCCAGCTTTGGAGAACGGTGGGGGCGAATTTGGCTCGACCTGGCTCGTTATGCAGATAGCAACGGCTACGAAGAAGACGAAATGCGTCCACATGCGTTCCCGTATCGCGACTTCGTCATTTGGGCGATGAACATCGACTTGCCCTACGATCGATTCATTCGCTGGCAAATTGCCGGCGACGAATTGGCCGCTGATCATCCGATGGCCGTTGCTGCCACGGGGTTCTACACGGCCGCGCCGCTCAACACGTTCATGCCGCAGGAACCGGAACGCTGCGACGAGCTTGACGATATGGTATCGACAATCGGTACTGCCATGCTGGGGCTGACGATCGGCTGTGCGCGGTGCCACGACCATCGCTATGACCCGATTCCGACAAATGAATATTATGGATTGGTGGCCATTCTCGCTGAGACGCGTAGAACACAAAGTTACCTGGTGCCAGATCGTGGTGCAGAATATCGCATTTTGTTTGATCCAGTTGACGAACGACGTCAAGAAATCAAGCAGATACTGATCGCTCGCATCAAGGAAGACAATATCAGCGAGTTGGACTATTTCAGCGAAGAAGAGAGAGATCTGCTGCGACAACCAATCGACCCAAATAACGAAGAGCAAGAACGCTTACTTTCGCTTTGTGAACGATGTTTACTTATCACAGACGAGCACGTTCACGATGACCTGGAACCACTTCCGGAAGATCGCGAACGATACGATCAGCTGATGGAAGAGCTCGAAGAACTCGAGGATTTGCTTCCGGAGACGCCTCCAATGGGACTCACGCTGACAGGCAGCGAAGTCACGAAAACGCATGTACTGGCGAGGGGCGATCTCAATCGAAAAGAAGCAGAAGTTGGTCCTGGATTTCTCGCTGCGGTCACCGTGGGTCATCCTGCCTGGGACGACGACACGTGGAAAAACTGGGCCGCGCCAAGCGGCGGTTCGTCACATCAACCACGGCTTGCCCTGGCGAATTGGCTGACGGACGTTGAACACGGTTCCGGTGCAATCGTTGCCCGCGTCATCGTGAATCGGATTTGGCAACACCACTTTGGAAACGGCCTGGTCCGCACACCGAACGACTTTGGCAACGCAGGGGAGCTGCCGTCGCATCCTGATCTGCTCGAATGGCTGGCTGGGGAATTGGTAAATCACCAGTGGAGTTTGAAACACATTCACCGACTGATCGTGACCAGCGCGACTTATCGCCAGTCCTGTACGGCAACGGCGGAGAGGAGCCAGTTGGATCCCGAAAATCGACTCCTGAGTCGGATGGTGCCACAGCGAATTACAGCCGAGATGATGCGTGACGCTATGCTCTCAGCTGCCGGAAATCTCAACCGGGAAATGTATGGACCGGGAATCAGGCCACCTATTCCCCGCGATGCGGTTTTCAATACGCAACAGGACGCCGATGATACCTGGCCGAACGACTACGAGACGGATCGGCCGGCAGTCTGGCGACGTGGCATCTACGTCACACTAAAGCGCACGGTTCCCGTTCCACTATTACAGCTCTTCGACGCGCCAGGTGGTTCGTTCTCCTGCGGCTGTCGAAAGGTGACAACTGTCCCAACGCAAGCCCTCGCATTGTGGAATGCTCCGTTTGTTATCAAGCAATCTGCAGGACTTGCCGAGCGAATCGAACGATCTGCTTCAACCGATAAGGCAAGAGTAAGGCTGCTCTATATGTTCACCTTGAGTCGTACGCCAACGTCAGAGGAGTTGGCAGCTACGCTCGATTTTCTACACGCAGACGACGATTCAGGTCGACTCACCGCATTGTGTCAAGTCTTGTTTCTGTCGAATGAGTTTTTCTACATCGACTAGCCTCGCACCCCGCACCCCGCACCCCGCACCCTATCAACTACCGGCCCCAATCATGAATTCACCTGCTGACTTCACGCGACGCGATTTTCTCAGTCGATGCGGTGGCGGTTTCGGCATGCTTGCACTTGCCTCGTTACTGAAGGACGAAGGGGGGCTGATGGCGTCAGACGCCAGCCAGATACGAACACTGCACCACCCGCCAAAAGCCAAGTCAGTCATCTGGCTATTCATGAATGGTGGACCATCGGGAATCGACCTGTTTGACCCTAAGCCGGCGTTGGAAAAGTGGGATGGAAAACGCTTTCCAGGGAAGATCCAAACGCTCTTTCCGCATCCCGGTCCGATCATGCGTTCGCCGTTCGAATTTCAACGCCACGGCGAATCGGGCGCATCGGTCTCGAACGTCTTTCCTCACGTCGCCGAACACGTCGACGATATCACGTTCCTACTCGCGTGTGGAAGCGAAGCTCAAAACCACGTGCCGGCCTGTTACATGGTCAACTCGGGCGTGAAACGAGTCGGGTTTCCCGGAATCGGCTCGTGGGTGACCTACGGCTTGGGAAGCGGGAATCGAGATTTGCCCGGCTACATTGTCATGTACGACCATCGATCGGCACCCGAGGGTGGCGCGAATCTGTGGGATGCCGCCTTCCTGCCGGGAGCTACCCAAGGCGTTCCGTTTCGGTCGTCAGACAAGCCCATTCTCTATCTCAACCGCCCGCAGAACGCCGGCAAACGTACACAACAATCGCAGCTGGAACTGCTGAGGAAACTAAACGGCTGGCACTGGAAACAACACACTGGCGATTTGGAGTTGCAGACCAGAATTCAAAGTCTCGAAACGGCCTATCGCATGCAGAGTGCCGCGCCCAAGATCGTGAGCATTTCGGACGAATCCGCGGCTACCAAACGAATGTACGGCCTAGATGTTCCCGAGTGCAAACACTTCGGAACGCAACTATTGATGGCTCGCCGGCTGGTCGAAAAGGGCGTGCGGTTCGTGCAGATTTATCACGGCGGTTGGGACAACAATTGGGACAGCCACTCGTCGCTGGAAAAGCAACACGGAAAACTTTGCATGGAAACGGATCAACCGATCGCCGCGCTGCTCAGCGACTTGAAGCAACGAGGAATGTTCGACGAAACGTTGGTGCTTTGGGGCGGAGAATTCGGCCGCACACCGACTTCACAAGACCGTGATGGTCGAGATCACAACCCGTACGGTTTTACCATGTGGTTGGCTGGTGGAGGTGTCAAACGCGGATTCCGATTTGGGGAAACCGACGAACTAGGTTACAAGCCGATCGACAATCCAGTCTCGATGCACGACCTTCATGCGACGATCTTACATCTCTTGGGCCTGGACCACGAACAGTTGACCTTTCACTTCAACGGCCGCGACCAGACGCTGGTGAATGAGCTCGGCTCGGTCGTTCACGACATCCTCGCTTAGGATCGACGGTTTTTTTGGAGTGCTCCGACTTGCCGGAGCTTTCCTTTGAATCGCGTTGGTCTTGGCCAGCGATTTGCCAGTCCCGTCGGGCTCCCGACAAACAAAAGCGGTGGCAAGTCACCGCACTCCAAAAACGCATCCATGCTGTTCGATGGATGTCGCTGGCGACCCAAATGGTGATGTCCATGATCACCCGATAGAACTATTTTCCAAATTCTCAGATTGCGATGGTTACATTCAGCTCGTAATCGGGATTGAAGTAGTGGACAGTTCGTCCAAACCCCATCGGGTGGTCAGCCTGGGGTAGTCGGAGGCTCGGCTTCCCGGTGGATTTTCTCTTTTTCCTTGTCCTTCGCCTCGACACGTCAGAGTCGAGCGGCTGCTCTCATTCCACCTCCGCAGAGAGTTGTCCTCGCCAATTGCATCGGCGATACTGATTTTTTTCCGATGTGTCGCGTGACATGGCTGTCGCGCCTCCGAGACAAGAGAAAAGCAGTGCAAAACAACGTGAGCCGAATCGTTGTACTGGGTTGTACGCTGGTGACAGTTGGTATGTGCTGGGTGATTTGGTCGGGAAGATCCATCCAAGAGGAACCCAAAGGCGATACGCAGCAGCAACACCAGTTCAGCGAAGCAATCCTGCCAGCAAGTACAACGGCCGGCGGGTACGTGACGTCAAACGTCTGCCGCGAATGCCACGCAAAGCAACACGAGAGCTGGCACCGTTCGTATCACCGAACCATGACTCAGGTTGCGACTGTTCAGAATGTCGCGACGTCGTTGGATGGAATCGAGCTCGAATCTCAAAGTGGCACGTTCCAATTCGAGCAGGTACAGCACGAACTCCATGTGACCATGCCGGACCCAAAGTGGGTCGACGCGACAGAACGGCGGGGAGTCGACGTACGCACTCTCAATGACCCGCCCCTCGTGACGAAACGAATTCAGCTGATGACCGGATCTCATCATATGCAGACGTATTGGTTCGCCACCGGACGAGGAACCGAGTTGCGACAAGTACCCTGGTATTACCATATACCCGAGAAACGCTGGATTCCAGCTGAGGATTCCTATATCACGCCCCCCGAGGCCCTCCATACGCCGGTTGTTTGGAATGACAACTGCGTCGTCTGTCATTCCGTTCGCGGCCGCCCGAGGCCACACCCGGAAGGAGGCTTGCTGTACACCGATGTCGTCGAATTTGGGATCGCTTGCGAAGCATGTCATGGGCCTGGCAACGAACACGTACGTCGCCAGCGAGACATCGTGAATCACCCCAACGCGGCGCGTAACCCACTTGCGGATTTGAAAATCACTAATCCAGCGAACCTCAATTCACGTCAATCGTCCGAAGTCTGCGGCCAATGCCACGCGACTTTCTCGCCAGTGAACGGTGCGGACTGGTTGATCAACGGGTATCCCTTTCCAAGAAAACTGCCACTGGTAGCCTCGCACAAATTCGTGGACTTCGACGATCCAAACGATGCCTTTCGCGAGTTCACCCATGCGGGTTTCTGGAACGATGGGACAAGTCGGATCGGTGGTCGTGAGTACATGGCGATGGTGAAGTCGTCTTGTTTCACAGCGGGTGACATCTCTTGTCTTTCGTGTCATTCGATGCACTCAAGCGATCCGAACGACCAACTCGCCGAGCAAATGGAAAGCAATCGGGCCTGCTTGCAATGCCACGATTCCTACGAGGGACAAATCGAAGAGCACACGCACCACGGGGCGGATTCCGAGGGGAGTCGCTGTTACAACTGCCACATGCCTCACATCACATACGCCCTCTTCAAGGGCATACGCAGCCACCGCATCGATTCTCCCGACGCCAAAGCGAGCTTGAAGGCCGGGCGACCCAACGCGTGCAACCTCTGCCACACCGACCAAACACTTGAATGGACCGCGGGCCACTTGTCGCAATGGTTCGGTCAGGACACGGTTGAGTTGGCTGGTGATGATGCGATGATATCGGAATGCGTCAAGCTATTATTGAAAGGAGACGCTGTCCAGCGAGCGATTGTCGCGAGGAGTCTCTCTTGGGAACCCGCAGTGAGCATCTCTGTCGCGAACTGGCAACCACCTCTGCTGGCACATCTTTTGGAGGACCCGTATTCAGCCGTGCGTTACGTTGCCTTCCGATCTCTGCGAACGTTTGCCGGTTTTGAAGATTTTGAATACAATTTTGTCGCCACTGTGGAGGAACGTAGCGAGGCAAAAAGTCGTGCCCTCGCGCTTTGGATCCAACAGCGTTCCCATAGCGACGCAGCAGGGCACATGCAGTTGTTGATTGGCCCGGACGGGGAACTGCTGCAGTCCGAACTAGATCGGTTGTTGCAACAACGAGATGATCATGCGTTGACGCTTCCGGAGTAGAATCCATTTCTGTCACGGTTCTGCACAGTGACAAGTACTTACACCAAGCCACGAAGACACAGAGTGCCGGGCGTTACGAAGGTGACATACGTTGACGGACGTCTACTTTTCATCCACATACAGCGAAGCTCGACACCGCTTCATCGAAGCTGCCGGGGCCCTGGATGCGGAGATCATGTCCTATGGGATAAACTGCGAGTCACAGGACGAGTTAGCGATCGATGTTGCCGTGATCGGCTCGGATGAAGTTCCCGCGGTCGTTATTTCATCGGGTGTGCACGGTGTCGAGGGTTTTTTTGGTTCAGCCATCCAACTCGCATTACTTGAGCAACTGCGAGATTCGACTTCCGCACTCGGTATTCGATATGTGCTGCTCCATGGTGTGAACCCTTTTGGATTTGCACACCTCCGGCGATTCAATGAAGACAACGTCGACCTGAATCGCAACTTCCATTCAAGTGTCGATCAATTTCGTGGTTCACCTGCGGAGTACGCTGGTCTGAATCGATTTCTCAATCCGGAATCACCACCCTCGCGGTTCGAACCGTTCAAGCTAAAGGCCCTCTGGAATATCTGGCAAAACGGCCTTTCAGCTCTTAAGGAATCTGTCGCTGGCGGGCAACACGATTATCCTCGCGGCCTATTCTTCGCTGGACTTGGCCCGTGCAAATCGACTCAAGTCGTACAAGAGAACTGCGATTCTTGGATAGGGTTGTCGCCAAGAATTATGCACGTGGACTTCCACAGTGGCCTGGGCCCCTTTGCCACGTACAAACTGTTACTGACGAAAGGGTCCGATTCCATAGATTGCTCTTGGTATGCCGACACGTTCGGTGCCGAGTGTGTTGAACAATTTTCGAAACCAGGCGGCACGGCATACAAGACATCTGGTCTCTTTGGCGAGTGGATGCAGAGCCATTTCAACGCCCGCGACTACCGTGTGGTCGTCGCCGAATTCGGAACGTACGGTGTGATCAAAGTATTGGGTGCCATCCGCGGCGAAAATCGAGCGCATCACTACGGCTCGAAGAACAGCGCCAGCTACCGATCCACGAAGAAAGAGCTCTTAGAGTGTTTCTGCCCAATCGATCCATCGTGGCGGCATCAAGTTGTCGAATCCGGCCTTAGGATCATTGCTCAGTCGGCAAATGCGATCTAGCCCGAAGGGAATGCCACCTCAGACGCGGGAGATGTTAGTTGTTGTACTCTTACTACTGGAGAGGCGGACTAACCGGTATCCACGTCTTCGCACGACAAACAGAGATGCAAGAAGAACGGTCGCTATAATGATCATGGTCATGCTCCATGTCCAGATGTCGTGATCTCCGAAAGCAAATGCCGAAATGCAGGCCGTTAGCAATCCCATCAACAACACAACGCAGCCACGAAGGATCAGATGTGCTTTTCCCAGCATCGCCCAGACTGAAGATTCGCAGACAGAAGCGAAGCAAAGGCTGAGAGTCAAAAAAATGTCAATCGATCCGCGTATTGAAAATACGGCTGCAACCACCGTCCTATGGCAAGCGTAAAACTGACGACAAGTGTAAGCACCACCAAATGACGAATGAAAAACTGCAAGCCGTCTGCGATTACAGAGATTTCAGCTGTCGGGCCCCGTTCAAGTCTTGCAATCCACCGTCGTACAACGAGCATGACTCCGGCTACGGAGACGGCGGAAGAAACAACGAGAAGAAACAACGAGAAGAAACAACGAGAAGAAACAACGAGAAGAAACAACTCGGGAACCAACCGGCCATCAGTGGCGAAACTGAACAGAGGACCGAAAATTGAAATGCAGATCGTTACGCCTATCACTCGAGTGGGCCAGCTGAACGAGGCCAATCCTCACACCAACCCTGCGCCGCACTTTTCGCCCGCCAGGCGCCTCATTTTTGGACCGCCAGTTACACACCGTGCGGGAAGGCGAGTGGCGAATTGGCCCGATCACGCTGCGGGTGTATCGCGACCGTAAGAGGAAGTGCTTTCGGTTCGCTGTGAAAATGCCAGGGTGGTACTGGTGTTGCGGAAACGTGCAACGGCCGAGCACGGATCAGCCTCGAAGCTTGATCTCTAGTCGGCTTTTGATGCTATTGAATTCCTGACTCGATCGAACACAAAGGATTGCACCTTTGGCATGTTAACCCCGCCGAACCCCAACGGTTTCATGGAGACTCGGCAAAGTGGTGTTACATGAAAAATGGCCATGAAGTAAAAAGGCTGAGTTAAATCGACGAGCGGTGTGTACGGCTTCGACTGACCGGTAACTGAACTGAAATCATCGAGGATCGCAGAATGTCCCGGAAACGGTCGCGTCGTATTGTAGTAGCGTTCGTCATATTCGTCGCCGTCGTCGGTATTAGTGGGCTGGCACTCAAGAACTACGCCACTCCCATGCAACGTGACAACATCGCTGTGCCGCTGTACACAGTTGGCGATGCGAACTATGCGGCTGCACTGAACGAAGGCAAAAACATCGTCAAATTCGGGAGGCTTCCCTTCAGTATGTACTCGGGTGGCCTGGCCTTCAGTAAGCCGCTCGACGCTCGGGAATACTTGAGGAGTGTCGGCAAGGAAGAGGATTGGGGCGTGTATCTGCTTTCTGGAGATTTTGAATTGGATACGAAACTCGTCAATGGCGAACGGTATACCACTAAGAGCCTACTCGTCATTGATCGCGTCGGCAAAAACGAAGACTCCGGACAGTCAAGTACAAGTGATTACCAAACGTTTGACCAGACCCAGAACGTGTTTTGAATTTCCACGTCGGTCAGATGTATGTTTACTTAGGCAATATTAAACTGGCCAAACAGCATTTTCAGATGAGTCTTGCCAAGACGGAACCCAATGACTCACCCATCAAGTGGAATGCCTACGTCAGCGCAACGCTCGCCTTCTTGGAGCAGGATCGGGGGAAATTGGAGCTATGTCGTGATAAGATCGCTGCAGGCCCTCGTCCCTGGGGTATCTAACACCGCATCAATTCGAAACCAATCAAGTCAGTCGAAAATAAGATGCCGGCGCGCCCGGAAAAGGCGCACCACCTCAAGATCCGTCATCAATGCGGCAAATCACTTTCCCACCAAGAGACTTCCCATCGACTACTTACAATACTTACAACCGCCTCTGCGCAGCTTTGCAAACCCTTGATTAACAGTGCTCCGGTCTGCTACACTCTGCCCCACACAGAGGGTCGCACTTGTTCGCACCCGTTAGCATTTAGGAACGTTTTTCGCTGGCCGGACGACGTTTACACCGTGGATGTCACAGGTTCGAGTCCCTCATCGCCCACTCGTTAAAACCTGTCGAACCTTAAACTTAAGGCACCTGTCCGTGGCGGGCAGCGCGACGTTCCTACTTACAGACTACTTACAGTTTGGTGGAATTTCGCCATGGCCCAAAAGACACCCAAGTATTCTCTGCACAAAGCGAGTGGACAGGCTTTCGTCTATCTTGACCGAAAACCCAAATACCTCGGCAAGTACCGCAGCCCCAATAGCTGGCAAAAGTACCACCGGATCGTCGGCCAGTGGAAACAGGTAGAGGTGGGATCCACCGATGCCAGTTGTCCTGCGGGCTTCGACGCTTAAGTTGATGCAACCGAGTGCAGTTAGCTGATGGCGAAAATCGCATCGGTCTACATCAGATCGCCCACTTTCTTCTCGGATTGAAGAGGTCTTGCGATCTGGCAAACGAATTGTTCGTAATCCAGAACGGCAGTTGCTCATTGCCACGAGGCAGGCGAGTTTCCCAAGTGCTGCGATTTGCTCGCAGCTCGCGATTTGACAGGTCCAATTCGATACCCGGATACTCACCCTGCGTGATCGCGTGTAGTCGTTCTTTGAGCAAGATGGTATTTTGAGCGTAGGGTTCGAGGAGTCAGCTAAGTCATCACGAGATGTTAATCGCAAAAAAAGAAAACAAAAAGCGGCGAATTTTCCCGGGAGCGCAACTTAGTCTGTGGAAAGACATTTTATTGCAATGGAAAATTCAGATTCAACCCGACACGAGGAATTCGTTTCGCTCTTTGTGCGACACGAAGCGGCTGTCTTTTCATTCGTGCTGGCGATGGTGCAGAACACCGCGGATGCGGAAGATGTGGTGCAGCGAGCCAGTATCACCATGTGGCGATGCTTCGATCAGTATCAGTCGGGAACCAATTTTCTAAATTGGGCTTTCCAGGTCGCCAAGAACGCGGCGTTGAATCACCTCACCAAAGTGCGTCGTGATCGACACGTTTTTGGTGAAAAATTGATTGCTTTGCTGGCGGAGCAGGCCGACGAACGAGCTGAACATCTCGATGCTCGCCGCCGGGCTCTCGATTTCTGTGTGGAAAAACTGCCTGCCAATGACCAAGAGATGGTGGCGGGTTGCTATGCCGAGAGCGCTACGATTCGCTCGTTTGCAGAGAAATCAGGGGAGACCGCCAACAAGATCTATAAACGAGTCAACCGTATTCGACGCCAACTGCAGAAATGCATCGAACGTCAGATCGGAATGGTGGAGGTGACCGGATGACTGACGAATTGCAGGAACTAATTGATAAAGCGCTCAATGAAACCGCAGCCGAGGATGAGCTGCGGGCTCTTGAAGAACATTTACTTTGTGATGCACAGGCTCGCGATCACTA
>DUDC01000062.1:29545-35764 GCA_012959465.1 Planctomycetaceae bacterium | reverse complement strand
CTTCCGGCGGCGGGTCTGGCGGCGGTCGAGGTTCCGGAGGGTTCGGTGCTGATGGCGGCGGCGCAGGCGGCTTCGGTGGAGACGGTGGAGCTGGCGGATTCGGTGGTGACGGTATGGAGGGTGACGGCATGGAGGGTGACGATGAAGGAATGGACGGCTTTGGCGGTGGCCAACAACGTCGTGGCGGTCAAGGCGCTGTCGATGGTGTTGGAATCACGCTGCTCACCGAAGGCCCAGCGGGCAAGCAGTTGGCTGATGCCAAACAGAGGAAGCTCGATGCTCTGATTGTGTTGCGAGTCAAGGTTAGTCGGAATCCACGGACCGGCGTTATTACCAACGAAGTTCTTGCCTTCCTAATGGACGTAAGAACGGGCAGTCGTCTCCCCGTAGCACGAATGAGCAAGTTGACAAATATCGCCGTGCAAAAGGCTCGCGACGACGACAAGAAGGACCCGCTGGGTGCGTTGGTTGATACCATGTTCAAGTACATCGACGAGAACCTCACTCTTCAATCGCTCCCTGCGTCGGTGACTCGCGAGGACCGCATTGAACGCGTGAAAGAACTCATCACGAAGAAGGAATCCCACGATACGCTCACTTCCTTGGCCGAGGTTTCCTTCTATCGGCACTCCAAGTTGTTCGATGATGTCGTGGTCAGTTCGGCCTTTACCAGGATTCTCGATGAGGCTCGCGGAGCGAAACTGGCGACGGGGTCGGTCAACGACCGAACGGCCGTCTTGCGCCAGATGCTGCCCGAGGTTCCGGCCGAGGCCTGGACAGGCGGCGTTGCACCGACACCGACAGGCGGCGGCCGAAAAGGCGGAGGGTTTTTCGGCGGGCTGTTCGGTGGCGGAGACAAATGACCAGGTAAAAACGGCCCTGGCGTTTCCTAGCCTTACAAGGGGCAAGGGGCAAGGGGCTGGCCGGAAGTTTGACATGCGTTTTGTCACCACAATCTGCGGCCTCGCGTTGGCGGGACTCACCGGTATTTGTCAGGCTGAGGACAAAGCGGCACAACAGATCGCGTTTTTCGAGCAGCGGATCGAGCCAATACTGAAAAGGCACTGCTTCGCTTGCCATTCTCGGAAAGCCGACGAAGTCGCGGCGAACTTTCGTTTGGATTCTCGGGCCGCGATGCTTCGCGGTGGCGACAGTGGTCCGGCGATAGAACTCGACCAACCAGAAACAAGCCTGCTTCTCGATGCCCTATTGCATCGTAATGGCCTGGAGATGCCACCTGAAAAACCACCTCTCCCGGCCAACGTGGTCGCTGATTTCAAAACGTGGTTGTCCTGGGGCGCACCTACGCCAACGATCGATGGCGGCCCTCTACCCGAGGCGACGTACGCGGCGGCTCGCAGCCACTGGGCGTTTCAGGCGGTCAATAAGTCGGTCGCAGTGCCCAAGCGTCAGCCACGATTCCGGCAGAGAAATCCGATCGACAATTTCATCCAAGCCCAGCTGGCAGAACGCGGCTGGAAACCTGCCGCTGCAGCCGATCGAACCACCTGGATTCGCCGCGTCACATTCGACCTAATTGGCCTACCACCAACGCCCGCCCAAACTCAACGATTTCTCGACGACTCGTCGCCGCAGGCCGACGAACGCTTGGTGGAGAGACTGCTCGCCAGCCCGCGTTATGGAGAACGCTGGGCGCAACATTGGCTCGACGTCGTTCGATTCGCCGAAACGGAAGGATATGAATACGACCGTCACCTGCCGGACGCCTGGCGGTACCGCGATTACGTCATGAATTCACTGAATCGCGACAAGCCGTTCAACCAATTTGTCGTCGAACAGATCGCCGGTGATGAAATCTCACCGGACGATCCTGATTGTCAGTCGGCAGTCATTTTCCATCGGTTGGGGCCGGTACGTCGCAACGCTGGTAATCCGGAAATCGCCCTGAGCCGCAACGAGGTGCTCACGGAGCGCACCAATATTCTCGGTGACGTCTTTATTGGACTGACGGTCGGTTGTGCACGGTGCCACAACCATAAGCTGGAGCCGATCGCGCAAAAAGACTACTACCGCCTTCAGGCGTATTTGGCTGCGACACAAGAACATGACATCGTGCTGGTGGACGAAGGCGAACAGCGCCGTTGGCAGCAGAAGACCGACACGATCATGGCCGAAATAAAGCAGCTGAAAGCGAAGACCGACGACGACGCTCGCCGTGCCCAAACACTTCAAGAAATCGGTGAGTTAGAGGGCCAACTTCCCGATCCGTTACCAACCATTCCCAGCATCCGAAACGTCTTTGCCGAACGCACGGAGATCCATGTACTACGCCGAGGGGCCTGGGAGCACAAGGGAGTCCTGGTTCGGCCGCGACCTCCCAGCGTGTTGGTGCCTAGCAACCTTGACGAACTGACTACCGAGGACAAGAACCCACGAACGGCACTCGCCGATTGGCTGGTGTCGCCCGCCCATCCGTTGACCGCTCGAGTTATCGTCAATCGAATTTGGCAGCACCACTTCGGTACAGGTTTGGTCGAAACAGCCAACGACTTCGGCACCCACGGTTCGTCCCCGAGCCATGCAGCGCTACTCGATTGGTTGACGACCGAGTTCACTCGCGATTGGCAATGGAAGCCGCTCCACCGATTGATCGTATTGAGCGAAACGTATCGCCAAGAGCATAACAACATGGGGGCGGAAGAGGCCCGCGAACAGGACCCACAAGTCCGACTTCTTTGGCAGTTTCCCCGCCGCCGGCTGTCGGCCGAGGAAATTCGCGACACGATGCTCTCCGTTTCAGGTCGCCTGAATAGTGAGCTCGGTGGCGCGAGTATCATGATTCCAGTGGACCCGGCGTTGATCGAGCGGCTCTACAAGCCAACTCAATGGAAGGTGACCGCCTACCCTGGCCAGATCAACCGTCGATCAATCTACTTGATCGCGAAACGCAATCTACGGCTTCCGTTTATGGAAGCGTTCGATGCACCTCCACTACTGAGTAGCTGTCCACAACGAGAAACGAGTATCCATGCGCCGCAAGCGCTCGAATTGCTCAATGGTGACGTTGCCAATGAACTGGCAAACGCGTTCGCCGATCGGTTGAAGCTTGAAGCGGAAGGTGACCCGCTACGGATTGCCCGACTCGCATTCCGGCTGGCACTGAACCGCGATCCGACGGTCACAGAGGAGCGTTTGGCTATGGAGTATCTCCTGCAACAAGCGTCGCTGTCGGAGTTTGCACTTGCGATGTTCAACCTGAATGACTTTGTCTATGTCCAATAGAACCAACAGCTCAATTCGAACGGCCGCCAACCGACGGCAATTCCTGCGCGATTCGTGCTGCGGGCTCGGTGGCCTGGCTCTGGCATCGCTCATGCATGACGAGCAAGTGCGGGCGGCTCCCGGTGGCTCGCTGGCGGTCAAGCCAACCCATTTTCCAGCTCGGGCAAAATCGGTCATTTTTCTGTTCATGGCAGGTGGGCCGAGCCATATGGATACATTTGACCCAAAGCCAGTGTTAAACCAACTTCACGGAAAACCGCGGCCGACAACATTCGGCGAAGCGAAGTACCAGTTCATCCAGTCCGATGCCAAACTGTTGGGAAGCCAACGCAAGTTCAAACGTTATGGCGACAGCGGTATCGAGGTCTCCGATCTGTTCCCCAACATTGGCAGCTGCATCGACGACATCGCGGTGGTGCGATCGTGTCGAGGAGACATGGTTGTTCACTCAGCCGCTCAAAACGAGTTGTTCTCCGGGCGGACGATCCCCGGCTTTCCCAGCATGGGCTCCTGGTCGCTGTATGGCCTCGGCGCCGAGACCGCATCGCTACCGGGTTATGTGGTGTTGCCCGATCCGCTAGGTGCCCTCGAAGCGGGGCAACCTTTATATATGCATGGCTTCTTACCGGCCACTTACCAGCCTACCATGTTTCGTCCTGGCGACCGTCCGGTTTTGAATTTGAATCTCCCAAACGGTGTGAGCCGAGCTGAGCGCATGCGAACCTTGCAACTGATTCGCCAATTGAATGAATCGACCTATCGCGCCGGCGACGACGAATTCCAAGCCCGGATGGAATCTTACAATTTGGCCTTTAAGATGCAGATGGAGGCCCCAAAGATTCTCAATCTCTCAAATGAGACAGAGGACACCCTCAAGCTGTATGGTGTCGGCACAAGTCCGACCGACGATTATGGCCGACGATGCCTGCTGGCTCGCAAGCTTGTCGAGGAGGGCGTACGATTTGTTTGCGTTGTATCGGGCGGTGGACCGGGGAACATGCAATGGGACGCCCATAAGGACCTAGAGGAAAATCACCTGCGCAAAGCAAGTGAAACCGATCGCCCGGTAGCTGGCCTGCTGAAAGATCTCAAACGACGCGGGTTACTTGATTCGACACTTGTACTTTGGGGTGGCGAATTCGGCCGGTCGCCAGAAGCTCAAGGAGGAGTCGGACGAGACCATCACAATCTCGGTTTCACCATGTGGCTGGCCGGAGGGGGCGTCCGCGGTGGACAGACGATCGGCGCGACGGACGACATAGGCTTGAAAGCCGTCGACTCGCCTCATCATTTTCGTGACATTCACGCCACGCTCCTCCACCAACTAGGCCTGGATCAAAATCGTCTAACATTTCCCCATCTTGGTCGCGACGAAAGACTCACGTTTCTGGAAGGCAGCGTAATCCGCGAACTGCTGTAGGAAAACTAAAAACACCTGAGGCTAGCGCCTGCGGCTCAAGTCAACGCCATGATGATTACCTCGATTACACGCAGGCGATTTTCGCAAACGATTGCTTGTGGAGTCGCATGGCCTCATTGTGGAGCCTCGGGGGCGGAAGCGACGTCGGCCCCGTCCGATTCACTTGCAAATGAGATCGGTGTCACGACTTCGTCGCTCTCGGGGCATCTGGTTGCCAAGCCAGTTGGCGGTCAGTTTTCCTTGCTCGACCTTCCTCGCGTTATGCGAGACGAACTGGACGTGCGAATCATCGATTTGAATACCAGTTCGCTGGCGTCAATGGACGGAAGGTATTTGGATCAATGTCGAACGGCGGCAGAAAAGGCTGGCTGCGTATTCACGAACCTCAAAATGAATCAGCGCAACGTCGACATGAACAGCAAAGAAAAAGCCGTGCGGCGAAATGCGATGAACATCTACAAGGCGTCGATTGACGCCGCGTCGCGACTGGGATGTAGGTGGGTGCGACCGCTCCCGACGGCAAGTCGACCGAATATGCAACTTCACGTGGCGAGCTACCAAGAGTTGGCGGAATACGGTGCCGATCGAGGCATTCGAATGTTGGTTGAGAACTATGGTTGGATGGAGAGCGACCCGTCTTCGGTCGTGAAACTAACGGTGGCGATTGGTCATCAGGCGGCAGCCTGTCCAGACACTGGCAATTGGAACAACAATACGACTCGTTACACCGGTCTGGCCAAGACCTTCCCGACAGCGGTGACCTGTGATTTTAAGGCGAGAGTGTTAGGCCCAGACGGCGAGCATAAACAATACGATCTCCGTCGTTGTTTCGACATCGGTTGGAGGGCCGGATTTCGCGGCCCGTGGTGCCTTGAGCACGGCAATCGCGATCGATCGAAGTTGTTTCAGGAATTGACCACTCTACGGGATATGCTACGGGAATGGACGTCGGTGTCGTCGTAAGTAGAGGGACCTAGGTACTGATCAAGTCGCTATGATTGAGCACGCGTGGTACGATAGCAGTCGCTATCCTCGCCTTCATTCACTCCAACCTCCACGCCTGCCCCAGATAATTCTCCATGCAGTTCCGATCTTGCTCACTGGCGAGTTTCACCATCTGGCTTGTGTCGTCGACGCTCACCGCTGCCGAGCCCGACGCCGCCGGCATCGACTTTTTTGAAAAGAAAATTCGGCCGGTCTTGCTGGAAAAATGTTACCGCTGTCATTCAGTGGCGGCACGGAAGGCGGGCAAATTAAAAGGCGGCTTGCTTTTGGACAGTCGCATCGGACTACAACGAGGCGGGGATACGGGACCGGTAATCACTGCAGGCAAAGTTGAGAGCTCGCTGATTGAAGCGATTCGCTATACCGATGATTCGTTGCAGATGCCGCCTGGCGGTAAACTCTCGGTCGCTGCAATCGCTGATTTCGAGAAATGGGTTGCAATGGGTGCACCGGACCCTCGCGACGGCCCGCCGAATTCACCGGTCGAGCCGTCGATCGATTGGGAGAAAGCGAGGCTCCACTGGTCGTTTCAGGCCCCGACTCGCCACGAT
>DUDC01000062.1:0-29530 GCA_012959465.1 Planctomycetaceae bacterium | reverse complement strand
CGTCTTGGCCGAACACGATGATCGACGCGTTTGTCCTGGCGCGCATCGAAAAACTCGGACTGCGGCCAGCAAAACGAGCGGATCGACAGACGCTACTCCGGCGTGTCTGCTTCGACTTGACTGGACTACCACCGACCATCGGTCAACAAGAGAAATTCCTCGCCGACCAGTCGCCGGATGCCTATCTCAAGCTGATAAATCGCCTACTCGGTTCACCGCACTACGGCGAGCGCTGGGGCCGCCATTGGTTGGATGTGGCAAGGTATTCTGAAGACAACACGAATATGGGACCATTCAACGGACCCTACGATCATGCCTGGCGATACCGTGATTGGGTCGTGAGCGCAATCAACGCAGACGTGCCCTATGACCAGTTCATCGTCCGCCAACTTGCAACCGACTTCCTACCCGAAACAGGGCCGGCGGATCACGCGGCCCTCGGGTTTCAAGGACTAGCGCCCTCGTATCACAAAGAGGTGGCCTTAGCTCAGGTCGTGTTGGAAAACCGATACGCCGACGAATGGGAAGACCGCATTGACGCAATTGGTCGCGGGCTTCTCGGCCTGACCATTGCTTGTGCACGTTGCCACGACCACAAGTACGATCCGGTGACGACTGAAGATTACTATGCCTTGGCAGGAATTTTTGCTTCGACTCGACAAACGACTCGACCAATCATATCCGCAGATGAAATTGCCAAGACTCAACCAGCTCGTGACCAGGCCGCCTGCTTGCAAAAACAACTCGCCGAGCCCGAGAAGAACAAGACCGCCCTGACCAAAGAGATCGCTGACCTAACCAAGAGCGTGAAGCAGAAAAAGAGTGATGAGTCGATCACTGACCGTCTCGGCAAGGCAAACCGTGAACTTGCACAGCTGTCCAAGCAGATCGCAAAAATCAAAACCGATATCTCAGCACTGAAAAAAACACCGGGATTCGAAGTTCCCGTCGCGAATTCGGTGACCGAAGAACAAGTCCGTGTTGAAGAGATCAATAAGGACCGAATGAAGATTGTCTACTATGCCAACAAACCTCGCGATTTGAACATTTTCGTAAGAGGTGATGCGAGACGTCTGGGGCCGATCGTGAAACGGCGGTTCTTAAAGATCTTCTCGAACGGCGACTCGATTGAGTTTTCCAACGGGAGCGGCCGTTTAGAATTGGCGCGAGTGATTGCCAGTCGCGACAACCCATTGACCGGCCGAGTCGCGGTCAATCGAGTCTGGATGCATCACTTTGGAGTTGGTCTAGTCGACTCGCCAAGCAATTTTGGTGCGACTGGATCCGCCCCAAGCCATCCAAAACTGCTGGACGACTTGACCGTTCGTTTTATGGAAAACGGTTGGTCTCTAAAATGGTTGCATCGTGAGATTCTGTTGTCATCGACATATCGACAATCAGCGTCGACTTCGCCGCCAGGCGACCCGGACAATCGACTGCTGTCCCATTTCAACCGACGGCGACTCGGCGTGGAAGCATTTCGAGACTCGGTTTTGTCAGTGTGCGGGAGACTTGACGACTCGTTGGCCGGCAGGTCGAGTGATGCCGACGACGCTACGTTCTCGCGCCGAACCATTTATGCAACCGTTTCCCGTCACAAACTAAGCGACACACTGCAAACGTTCGACTTTCCGGACCCGGCGATCCACTGTGCCCAACGAGTGCATACCACGACTCCATTGCAACAAATGTTCATCTTGAATTCCCCCTTCATGCATCAACAGTCAATTGCGCTGGCCAAGAGAATTGAATGTGAGGGCGGCACGACAGTCGACGAACGAACAACTTTCCTCCATCGCCTGTTGTTTGCGCGCGATCCACGTCCGGTTGATTTACAAGTGGCTCGGGACTTCATTACCCAACAGCCAGCAACTGACGAGGCGACGAAAAGAGCTTGGCAACGTTACGCACATGCCTTATTGAGCAGCAATGAGTTTTTCTATGTCGACTGATCGCACCCAAGTGATGACTACAACAAGTATCTCCCGTCGCCACATGCTACGAACGGTTGGCGGCGGATTCGGAATGCTCAGCGTGGCTGCCTCCACTCCGGTGTCTGCGGCATCCGCTCTGCGACCTCATTTCGCGCCGCGGGCAAAACGTGTAATTTTCTTGTTCATGAGCGGCGGTCCCTCGCAAGTGGACACGTTCGACCCCAAACCAATACTGGCGAAACTGGCTGGCCAAAAACCAAAGGGTGCGGACATCCGAACAGCCTCACCAACGGCTGGGCTGCTTCCTTCGACCGTGCGTTTCCTGAAATTCGGCCAGTCCGGCATTCCCGTGTCAGAGCATCTCCATCAGCTCGGTAAGCATGTTGACCATATGGCGATCATTCGCTCGATGCACACTGACTTTCCCAATCATGCTCCAGCGCTCTGCATGATGAATCTCGGTGTCCTGACGCCCACACGCCCCAGCCTCGGATCTTGGACATCCTACGGACTGGGGACCGAAAACGAGAACCTGCCTAGCTACATCGCTCTGTGCCCGGGCAAGCCTGTTGTCGGCCCCAAATTGTGGGGAGCTGCTTTCCTTCCTGGTCGGCATCAAGCGACCCACATCAACAACTCAGATCTAACGCCCGAAAAAATGATCCCACACGTAAAGAACACGTTTCTTTCTCGTGATGATCAACGCGAACAACTCGACCTTATCTCGCAAATCAACCGCGAACACGCCGCTGACCGCGCCAATGACGATGCTTTAGAAACTCGAATCCGCTCGATGGAACTGGCGTTTCGAATGCAGTATGAGGCGTTGGAAACGTTTGATATCTCGCACGAGTCCAAAGGGACGATGACGGCATACGGCAGCAGTCAGTTTTCAAAAGCCTGCTTGCTCGCCCGACGTTTGAGTGAACGCGGCGTTCGTTTTGTGCAGGTCTTCTACGGCAATCGACAGCCTTGGGACACGCATAGCAAACACAATGCCGGAAACGAGCGGCTCTGTAGGGATGTCGATCGACCGATTGCCCAGCTGCTGACTGATCTTAAACAGCGAGGCCTGCTTGACGAAACGTTGGTGATCTGGGGTGGCGAGTTTGGGCGAACGCCAACATCGCAAAACGGTGACGGCCGCGACCACAATCCATTCGGCTTTACCATGTGGCTAGCTGGCGGTGGTATCAAGGGCGGCACGATCCATGGCGCCTCAGACGATTTCGGATTCACCGCAGTCGAGGACAAAGTCCACGTACACGACCTGCATGCGACGGTACTGCACTTGTTGGGCTTGGACCATGAACGACTGACCTATCCATACAGTGGTCGCAATTTTCGACTGACAGACGTCGCAGGTACCGTCGTGCAGAACATCATTGCGTAGACAAAGTCCGTAGCCACGAGCGCACGATCGCAGCGGCACCCATTGGGTTCTCCCGCCTCTCTGGTATAGTGGGTGCACTATTTGGAGTTTGGCGAAAGTCACCTGCCAGCTCGAGAGATTCATCTGACTGAGTCACCTGGGAATTTGGCCGAATGGCTAATCCGACGCTTCCGCCAAATCGTTTTAGAAACGCCCGACTTCGTTGGAACCATACACTGACCAAGACGTGTCAGAAAATGGCGATGGACCGGCTGAGACTTAGCGCGATCACACTTTGCGCACTCTTTCTTGTCCCAGTGTCCAATTCACTTGGGCAACCAGTAGCAGACCCGCCAACGAACCCGCTCCAACCGAGTTCAGCACAGAACAAGACTCCGACTGGTGCAGCGGAATCGAACCGGACCAGCGGACAGATCGGCACAACCATCGCTGATCTGAAGGCCAAATTGACTGACGTCGAAGGCCAAGAGCTGCTAGATGAAATCAAACAGAAATTGAAATCGATCTACCTGGATTCGGTCCGCGAATGGGAAGCGGCACTGGCGCTTGCCGCTGAGGCTGACACGTTTGCCGACCAAGTGTCACGAGCATCAGAATCCCTATCCGAACAGAAACGGATTCGCGAAGAGGAGTCGAACGCGGCAGCACCCGAGGTTCCGCCCGAGGCGTCTCTCATGGAACTGGATCAGCTACTTAAAGATCGCCGCGAATTACTTGAGACATCTCAGCAGGAGAAGCAGGATCTGGAGTCCGATTCCCAGAATCGTCTTTTGCGCCTAGAGGAGATAAAGGGCGAGGTCAAATTTCTCCATAACGAACTGGAACAAATCAGCGTTCAATTGGGACTTGAGGCGCCGGACGGTGAACTAGCCATCGTTACCGAGGCCCGGCGAGGGTTGCTGGCGGCACGCGAACTCCGGGCTTTACATGCCATTGCCGCATTGGAAAACGAGGAAGCGACCTACGAAGTGGATCGGCTAGTACGTCCGGTCAAGAGCGACATCGTCACGAGTCGCGTGAAACGTCTGCAGCAGGAAGTCGATGACCTACAAGCAGCCGCCGATGATCGCCGCAGAAACGAGGCTCAGAGCCGGCTTGATAATGCTCGTTACATCCAGCGTACTTATCAAGGACATTCCAACTCTATTGTTATCCAGCTGACTGATAAGAACGTGGCGATCGCCGAACGCGGCCTGATGTTGTCACGTAGTTTGAGTCAAGCTACTTCGAGAGCTCAGCGGATCGCGAGCGAAGCCGATCGGCTGACGAAGAGCTCTGCCATGCTACAGCGGCGAGCCAATCATCGAAACGCGGCATTGGCCGTACTGATGGGACATGAAAAAGCGAGTCTGCCGGACACGTATTGGCATCGACGACGGATCCGTGAACGCCAGGAAGAAACCTCGCAATTACACGGCAGGCTATTGGAGATCCAAGAAAAACGCGTGAGTCTAGCCGTTTTGGACGACGTGGCCGACCGATACAGTCAGGGCAATCC
Organism: Planctomycetaceae bacterium; assembly: GCA_012959465.1. Classification (GTDB taxonomy): domain Bacteria; phylum Planctomycetota; class Planctomycetia; order Pirellulales; family Pirellulaceae; genus UWMA-0346. The sequence goes on along the minus strand of DUDC01000062.1, from coordinate 24,705 downwards.
CAGCAGCAAAGACCTTGTCACGGAGTTATTGAAAACACAGCGAGATCTTCTTGACGAAAACTTGGCCGTGGCCAATCGACTGTTCGAACAACTTGTCAACTCGTCCTTTGCCGAACAGGAACTGATCGATCAAACACTGGCTCACCAAAGCTATATCGACGAGCGAATTCTGTGGCTCCAGAGTGATCCGATGATTGGGTACACCGACCTCCTATCCACCCGACAGGCCTTGGGCTGGCTTTTCGGACGGAAACACTGGGGCCGTTTGTTGGCGAGCCTACGAGTCGACGTAAAATCAGCGCCCGTTAGCTGGTCAATTCTGGGCCTGCTGTTCGTGGTATCCATGGTATTTCGCCCCTTCATGCGCCACAAACTTGCCAGCTTGGGTACGGACGCTTCGCGGGGAAATTGCGTTTCCATCGGTTTCACCGTCAAAGCGACTGCGTTGACTCTGCTGTTGGCTGGGGTGATTCCCGTTGCCTTGGCTGCCATCGGCTGGAGGTGCCTTGCAACACTCGACCAAAACGACGCCGAGTTTATTCGGTCCGTCGGTGCTGGGCTTTTTGCCGCAGCCGCCGTTCTGTGGTTGCTCGACGCACTGCGTACTTGCTGCCGACCCAAAGGACTTGGCAGCAGCCATTTCTTTTGGGCATCGCTCGTCAACAAATCGGTGCGCAATACGTTGAAATGGTACTTACTGCCGGCTACCGTACTGGCGGCCATCTTGACGACGATCCAATTACAGGGCAATGCTGCCTACCGTAGCGGTTTGGGGCGATTCGCATTCCTGCTGCTGATGTTGACGACCATCGGAGCTATTCGTCAACTGCTCCACCCAAGATTCGGCATATTTTCGGACTACCTTCGACGATACGATCGAGGCTGGATGGCAAAACTGAGTTGGTTTTGGTATCCGCTAACTCTCGGTATCCCGGCAGCTTTGGTACTGCTCGCTATAAGCGGCTACTTCTACACAGCATGGCAACTTTCGGCCCGTCTGTACGGAACGATCCTGATCGTGTTGCTACTTCAGCTGACAGGTTCGCTGCTCTTTCGGTGGGTCCTCATCAATCGACGACGATTGGCCGTACAGCGGTATCGAGAGCGAATCGCTCGAGAGACCGGCGGCGGAGGGAGCAGCGAAACGAAACAAGACCCGGACGTCGATCTTGTTGAGATCAATGTCCAAACGCAGCGTCTGATTCGCAGCGGCCTGTTTTGCATGGCGGCCATTTTGATCGCCGGGATATGGGCTGACGAGTTACCGGCTTTTCGACTGCTGGACCGCACCACGTTGTGGTACGCGGCGAGAAGTGCAGCCGGAGAACTTGTCGCGATCACGATCGCCGATCTCCTCATTGCTCTCGTCGTGGTCATCATGACGATCATCGCCGGTCGAAATCTCCCTGGTCTACTGGAGATTGCCATCCTCCAACAACTTCCCATTGACTCTTCGATCCGCTACGCGATTACCACCCTGGGACGGTATGCGATCACCATCTTCGGCATCATCACGACCGTTTCAATGTTGGGTATTAGCTGGGACAACATCCGCTGGCTCGTGGCGGCCATGGGAGTCGGGCTAGGATTCGGCCTCCAAGAGGTCGTTGCCAACTTCGTCTGTGGAGTCATCCTGATGTTCGAACGGCCGATTCGTGTCGGCGATGTGATTACTCTTGACGACGTGACCGGCAAAGTCTCGCGTATTCGGATTCGAGCGACGACGTTGACTGACTGGGACGGGAAAGAACTGGTAGTCCCCAACAAAGACTTGATCACTGGACGACTGCTTAATTGGACGCTCACAGATAATCGCAACCGCGTGGTCGTCGAGGTGGGAATCGCCTACGGCACCAACGTGGCAAAGGCGAAGCAGATTATTCTCTCCGTAGCAGAAGATCATCCCGACATTTTGCCTGAACCAACGCCCTCGGTTACGTTCGAGTCGTTTGGCGACAGCTCCTTGCTTCTCGTCTTGCGGGCTTTTCTCGGCTCGTTAGACAATCGTTTGGGCACGATTCATGTCTTGCACGAGCAACTTCACGAGCGACTCAATGAGGCCGGGATCGAGATTGCATTCCCCCATCGCGACATTAACATTCGTAGCCTGCCCCCAATCGTCATCGAATCAGCGAACGGCGGGCAAGAGGATTGATGAAAGAGCGAGATGAACCAGAGAGCCATCAACCGTTCCGCATTCATTCCCGGGAGGTGAGTTTTCGCGGCCCGGCGTTGGCTAGAATTGTCGAGAGACTTTCACCGTGGCGGTTTCACTGGCTTTTTTGGGCCGTCTTGGCTATCCTATCCACCATCGCCGATGGGTCGGCGCGAGACGCCGAGAAACCGCACGTTGATTCCGGAGTGGGTTGTGGCAAAACACGTTGGCCAGAAAATCTTCGCGTGCGTGGCCCTTTGTTCGTTAGCGACAATGGTCACCGCTTTGACCCTGTTGGCCGAGTCTCCGAGCGGACTTTGGGCTGAGCTGATTGACGAGCAGATTGAGGGCAGACTCAAAACGGCCAGCGTGGCACCGAACAAGTTGGCCCTGGACGGTGCCTATTTGCGTCGCGTGACACTCGATTTGGTCGGTCGCCCGCCCACACTTGATGAACTGAACGCGTACGAGTCAGACAGCGATGACGACAAGCGGCAACGGGTGGTGGAAAAACTCATGCTTGATCCAGGGTTCGCTCGTTATCAAGCGAGTGAACTGGATCACCTGCTAATGGGCGACGTGAACGAGTCCTTAGCAGAGTATCTTGAAGAAGCGATCCGACTCAATAAGAGTTGGGACACGATCTTTCGTGAAATCGTGTTGGCGAAAGACAGCAAAGAGGGCAACGCGACGGCGGCCTACTATCGGTCGCGGATTGGTGACCTCGACAAGTTGACCAACTCGGTAAGCATCGCTTTTTTTGGTGTCAACGTCAGCTGTGCCCAATGTCATGACCACCCGTTGGTATTTGAGTGGACCCAGGCACATTTTTTTGGAATGAAGTCCTTTTTTGGTCGCATGTACCAAAATGGGAAACGATTTGGTGAGCGGGACTACGGCTTGGTCAAGTACAAGAACCCGGAAGGCGAATCGTTTTCGGCACAGCCGATGTTTCTTACCGGAACGGTGATCGACCAACCACCGTGGTGGCAACCGTCGGCTGCAGAAAAAAAGCGAGAGCGCGAAGAACTCGAGGAACGGAAGAAAGATGATCTGCCACCGCCGGAGCCCGTATTCAGCTTGCGAGAACAGCTCGTCCGCGTCGCTTTGTCGCCGGATCAGCGGCACTACTTCAACCAAGCGATTGTGAACCACACGTGGGATCGGTTCATGGGAACGGGGATCGTCAACCCTGTCGACCAAATGCACCCGGCTAATACAGCCAGCCACCCCGAACTTCTAAATCAGTTGGCTGCATCATTCGCGGAACACGGATATGACTTGCACGCGCTGATCAAGGCCGTGGTGCTATCGGATACCTACGCTCGCAGCAGCCTCTGGGTCGGCGATCACGAAACTGAGCCGCCCGCAAGAGAGTATTTTGCGATGGCTCAAGTGCGACCACTAACACCCTTGCAATACAGCGCGGCGATGATGCTCGCCTCGGCCGCTCCAGAGAAATTCCAGAACAAGAAGGGCCATCCGGCTGACGACGTGGCCCGCAGCGGTGATTTCGTCGCAAAGAGACTTGAGTATCCGAACGACGACTTTCAAATCGGTGTCGGCGAAGCCTTGTTCTTCAGTAACAGTGAAGAGGTGCAGAATCGAATTCTACGCACGTCCGGCGACAGCATCATCGATCATTTAGTCAAGCAATCGGCCGAGGACCAGACAGTAGCCATTCAAACAGCCTTTCGCATTACGCTCTGCCGAGAAGTAACGAAACAAGAAGTCGAATTAACGCACAACTATTTGAGTTCACGTCAGGACCAACTCGAAAGTGCTTGGAAACAAATCATCTGGGCACTTCTGACAAGCAGCGAGTTTCGTTTCAATCACTAGTTTCATTCCATTAGAACAGCCGGTGCAATAGCGCAATGACGGCGAGCGAGTTATGAAAGAAAAAACGATCGATGCAGATCAGAGTACTCTGTGTAATCGGCGTCGATTCCTTCGGGCCAGCGGTGCAGTGACAGCGTTGGCCCCGTGGGCCATTTCCGACGCCCTGCGTCACCCTGCTTTGGCGTCGGAACTACGAGCGAAGCAACGGAACGTGATTCTTCTATGGCTCGCCGGCGGGGCAAGCCAATTAGAGACGTGGGATCCCAAGCCGGGTCGATTGACCGGCGGCCCTTTCGCGGCGATTCCCACGTCAGTCCCTGGAATACACATCTCCGAGCTGATGCCGAAAATGGCTCAGCGGTTGCAAGACACTGCGATCATCCGCTCTTTGAATACCAAAGATGGTTCGCACGGTTCGGGTGCCCAGTTGATGCACCTTGGACGCCGCGACGAAGCGAGCCTGCGCTACCCGGATCTGGGCGCCGTAATCGCGAAGGAGTTGGGGCGAGCCGACAGTCAAGTCCCGGATTACGTTTCGTTTTATACGGCGACTGAGGGCCGGCAAAACGCCGTGGGCCAGAGCGGATTCTTGGGCGCACGTTACGCGCCAATGTTCCTTACCACGGAATCGCAACCCGAATTCCTCACACGGCTTCCAGACCTGAGTGCCGTCGACCATCAACATCGAGAGGATTTTCGTCGGCTCTTAAGCCGCCGTTTCGCAGAACAACGACGAGGCGGCCGAGTGCCGAGTCATAACGAAGCGTATGCCCGCATCCATGGATTGATGTCGAGTGCCAAGCTGTTCGACATTGAACAAGAACCGCAATCTGTACGCGACCGCTACGGTCCGACACTATTTGGCCAACAGGCACTCATCGCTCGTCGTCTAGTAGAAGCGGGCACGCCTTTCGTAAAGGTGTCACGTGCATGGTGGGATAGCCATGGCCAGAATTTCGAGACGCACCTCGAATTGGTCACCGAGTTGGACCACGTGATGTCCACGCTATTAGATGACCTGTCCGAGCGAGGATTGTTGGAAAATACGTTGGTGATCACGATGGCCGAATTTGGTCGCACTCCAACGATCAATGCTAGCTTGGGCCGCGACCACTTCGCCCGCGCTTGGAGTGCCACTCTTTCCGGCTGCGGGATCCGCGGTGGCTCAGTTTTTGGAAAAACGGATGAAGACGGTCAGCATGTTGCTGATGGCGAGATCGGCGCAGCCGAGCTGTTTGCAACGATCTACCAAGCGCTCGGTATCGACCACGAGCACGAATACTACCAGGGGCCCAGGCCGATACCACTTACCGACGCCGGCACAACGCCGGTACTTGACGTACTCGCCTAGCAGTTGTTGCTTCGTTAGGCAGCGAGAAGTAGGCCACGTAACTTTCACGATTCCATCCGTCGGGAACTGACCACGATGACGTCCCAACTTGACCCCACCAAACTGAAACTTGCCGATTCTCACGCCAGGAAAGAGATCCTGTTTCGCATGGCCGTGACGGGTGACCGATTGTTGGTCGGCGGTTCAGATGCCATCGTGCACGATATCGACTTGGCCGCGGAACCCACGAAGGACGTTCGCCAGTTGTCAGAACACCGTGGATATGTGTCTGGATGTGTGGCGCACGGCAACACGTTGATCAGCGGCGCCTATGACGGCAAGTTGATTTGGTGGAACATCGAAACGGCTGAAGTCATCCAAGTCAAGGCTGCTCATTGCCGTTGGGTGCGGAATCTGGCGATCTCGAACGACGGTGCACTGGTCGCCAGCGTGTCGGACGACATGGACTGTCACGTGTGGGACTTACAAAGTGGTCAGAAGATCCGGACTCTGCGCGGGCACGCCGACAAAACACCTCAACACTTTCCATCGATGTTGTACGCGGTGGCATTTTCTAACGATGGGCTCCATTTGGCGACCGCTGACCGTATTGGCAAGATGATTGTCTGGAGCCTCGAGACGGGTGAAAAGGCGGCCGAGTTCACGGCGGAAAAAATGTACACGTGGGATCCCAAACAGCGAATTCACTCGATTGGCGGGATTCGAAGTTTGGCATTTTCGCCCGACGATCGTCTGCTCGCGTCCGGCGGAATTGGGCACATCGGGAACATTGATCATCTCGGTGCTCTGGCGCGAGTCGAGATCTTCGATTGGTCAAAAAACGAGCGTGTGCACGAGTTTGCTGGAGACAAACACAAAGGATTGGTGGAACAGATCCGCTTCGCACCCAACGGACAATGGCTGATGGCGATCGGCGGAGATAACGGCGGATTCATCCAATTCTATGACCTGGAGAAGGGGGAAATACTGTGGCAGGACAAAGCGCCGATGCATGTGCATGACGTTTGGATGGACGACCAGCAAATCGTTGCGGTCGGACATCAGAGAATTGCCGTCTGGAAACCGGCCACCTAAGCGCGGCATCCCTCACAGACAGCCCAATAGTGTCCGGAAAATTGAAGATTGGGGCATTGAAAATACAAACACAAAGCGTCAGCGAGTGAGTCTCGAGAACGGCAAAAGACTCACTCGCTGGCGGTTCGTGCTTGTATTGTTGGCTCGTCACGATATTAAAGAATGACGGAACACTGGAGGGGTGGTACGGCACTGGCAGAGCCCGCAAAGCCAGTGCCACCCATTCGAACGGAATTCGACGGGCCCATCTTCGAGCCAGTTGGTCCTTGACAACTGGTTCAAAACAGGCTCTCTAACAGCTGCGAAAGTCGCATTTGCTAGACTTCGGTCGCCCTTCGTTAGGGCGAGGCCGATTTCCGCTGGCAAGTGTATCCGGCGTCCGCCGAGCTAACGGATGATAACATCACAACATACGACGAATATTAGCAGCCACGAGTCGGTGGTGCTCTATCCGTCAGTAGGACATCTTGACGAGGACCGCAGACACTGGCGGCTGTGGATTCAGGGGTCCGTCTTTGAACCGGGCGACGTCAACCTGCGAAAGCGACTGCTCATTCAGCTGCTGCGTCGGGTGATGGATGTCGACACCGCTCAACTGCAATCGGCCGTGTTTCAAGACCGCATCCGGGGCTTCCTGGCGGAAACGGCTCGCGGAAAGCGAATCCAATTGCGATTTGCGGGGAAAACGTATCGACTGCCGAAAAAAAGTAAGAAAAACGGACAGTTTTCCGGCGTATTGACCATTCCTCATGAACAGTTGCAAGCCTCCATACAGGGTGTAAGCCCCGGCCTAGCCGGAATGGTCGGCGATCAACATCTGGTGATGCAGGTGGCCTTGGGCGAAGGGGATTGTCGCGACATCTGCGGCAAATTTCACCTACTCCACCCCGAGGGTTGGTCGGTCATTTCGGACATTGACGATACGATCAAGCAATCCAGTGTCTATTCACGGCGAGACCTGCTGGCCAACACGTTCCTACGCGAATTCCGGCAAGTGGACGGGATGACCGACGTTTACAACCGTTGGGCGGCCGACGGAGCTTCGTTCCATTATGTTTCCTCGAGCCCGTGGCAGCTGTATTCGCCGTTGGCCGATTTCCAGGACGAGTTTTTCCCCGACGGCTCGTTTCACTTGCGGTCTTTTCGGCTCCGCGACCATATGCTTCGCCGATTACTGCTCCGTCGCCCCGGCAAAAGTGTGGTCATTCGCCGACTCGTGAATGCCCTTCCTGAGCGAAGATTCGTGCTAATCGGCGACTCGGGGGAAAAGGACCTGGAAATCTACGCTCGTGTCGCTCGACGGTTTCCGGACCAAGTCAGGAAGATCATGATCCGAGAACTGCCGAGTCGCCCTCTCACAACAGCTCGGCTCGAAAAAACGATGAAGGGCGTACCTGCGGAAAAACTGCTCATTTTTCGCGACGCGGACGAACTGCCTCTGCAAATGAACCCTATTCTGGACGATCAATTGGCCGTTACTTAGGTGTTGGGTCGGCCTCCGACGCAATTGAGAAGAAGTTGCCCATTCCCCTTGTCAGTTCGCTCTTGATTCGCCATCATGGTTGGTTTGATTGAACGATTTCGGCAAACGATGCCGCAGACAAAACGTAGATAACGACACGTAGAAAAGACCACGTCTTTTCGAGGAGAAGTCCCTGGATGGCCCGATACACTGGTCCCAAAGCCCGAATTAACCGTCGTTTGGGAGCAATGCTCTACGAAGATGGAGGAGCCGTTCGAGCGTGGCAACGTCGCGAGCAGCCTCCGGGCATGCACACGCGTCCGTCTCGACCCTCGGACTATGGCTTGGCGTTGAAGGAAAAACAAAAAATCAAGCATTTCTATGGCTTGGGCGAAAAACAACTGCGTCGTTATTTTTCCATTGCCAGCCACAGAACGGGCAACACGGCAGAATCGTTGCTGCTTATGTGCGAACGCCGGTTGGATAGTGTCATCCGCCGAGCGGGATTCACGAAGACACGGCCTCAAGCGAGGCAGGGGATTACGCACGGACATTTCCAGGTGAACGGCGTGAAGGTGACCAAGCCTTCGTATCAACTGCGTCCGGGCGATATCATCACGGTTCGAAATCGTGAGAACCTGTTGACGTATTATCGATCGATCGCCGAAGAGGGCGAATCGATGGAATGGTTGACCTTCGACAACGACACTTTGCGGGCGACTGTCAATGGCCTTCCGGGGCCGTCTGACATCAGCCTACCGGTCAATGGCAACCAAGTCGTTGAATTCATGTCACGGTAATGTGAAATCGGCGTCGAGCGTTTCGTTTGATCGCTGTTTATTTGCCTGTGCCGGGAAAAGCAACCCCGGAAACCACGCGCTGTCGTTGCGCGCCCGTTCCATCGAGCAAGGAGTCCTGAATGCCTTCTCAACTTGTTGTGCTTGGAGGAGGCCCAGGCGGATATGCGGCGGCGTTTCTCGCTGCGGACATGGGAATGCAGGTTACGCTCGTTGAAGTTGAACCACGTCTCGGCGGCACGTGTCTTTTGCGAGGCTGTATTCCGTCGAAAGCGCTCTTGCATGTGGCGAAAGTCATGTCGGAGGTGACCGAATTAACCGAACAGTGGGGCGTGACTTACACGGCGCCAGCGATCGAGATCGACAAAGTCCGCGCGCGCAAGGACAAGGTCATCTCAACGCTTTCGAATGGACTGCGGAGTTTGGCCAAACGACGAAAAATCCAAGTCATATCCGGGCGAGGCCGGTTGCAAGACTCCGAAACGCTGCTAATCGAGGGTGACGATGCATCGATCCCGGCGGGCGGCAAGCTGACGTTTGAAAATCTGATTCTGGCGACTGGATCAACTCCCGCCATGCCCGCCTCGTTCCAAATCGGTTCAGATCGAGTCATGGACTCAACGGGTGCGTTGGCGCTGGCCGATCTTCCCGAAAAACTGCTGGTCATTGGCGGTGGTTACATCGGTTTAGAAATGGGTACGGTGTACGCTCAACTCGGATCGCAAGTCTCGGTCGTGGAGTTAATGGATGGATTGTTGCCAGGCGCCGATCGAGATCTGGTCGCGCCGCTGGAAAAACGCCTGAAGAAACTGCTGGGGGAGAGGATCTTCCTGAACACTAAAGTCGGTTCGGTCGCCGATGTTGGGGGACAGATTGAAGTCACGTTTGAGGGTCCAGGCAAGTTTGGGGTCGAGCGATTTGACCGTGTCCTTGTCTCCGTTGGTCGCCGCCCATGTAGTCAGAATCTTGGACTGGAAAACACGGCAGTGACAATGGACGAACGTGGGTTTGTCAAAGTCAACGCGGGGATGCAAACGGCGGATCCGAATATTTGGGCGATTGGAGATGTGGCGGGCGAACCGATGTTGGCGCATAAGGCCTCGCATGAAGCCCGCGTGGCAGTTGAGGCAATCCTGGGCGAGCCAACGGTGTGGGACAAGATCGCCATTCCGGCGGTCGTGTTTACCGATCCGGAAATCGCTTGGGCCGGACTTACTGAAACACAGGCGAAGCGAGATGAAGTGACCTATGAGGTGGCGTGCTACCCCTGGGCAGCCAGCGGAAGAGCTCAAGCGATTGCACGGACCGATGGAATGACCAAGTGGCTTGTACAACCGGAATCGAACCGTGTACTGGGATGCGGCATCGTTGGCCCCGGCGCAGGAGAGTTGATCGCAGAGGCAGTCTTGGCGTTGGAGATGGGATGTGAGCTTCGCGATGTGAGCGAGTCCATTCACCCTCATCCAACGCTGAGCGAAACATTGATGAATGCCGGCGAAGTTCACTTTGGGACGGCGACCGAGATCTACAAACCAAAAAGAAAATCCAAAGTGGGAAAAGACGCCTGAAACGCTGGTCGCGAGTTCAGGTTCTCACAGGTCTCTTATCCTACGAAACCAGTAGGCTCGTCTCCTTGGTAGGCTGAGCGGCGACTGTCGAATGGAAGGTTGTCTGTGACCAATCGTCACAGACCGAGCAGTTGGCACACTCGATCGCTTCAGAAAAACAGACTAACGAGTGAGTTTTTCCTATGGTTGACGCCTAGCGTTTTTGCAACCGATTTGAAGGGGACCTGACGGTTCTGACATTGTCATCGGTGGGTTGACCCGTGGTAACTCACGAACCATCCATATTTGCAGGTAAAAAGACATGACGAATATGCTACCCGACTCGAAAGACGTCGCTGGCGATGGCTATTTGGCTCAAACTCAGGACGTCGATCCGACCGAAACGGCAGAGTGGCTCGACTCGCTTGAATATGTGTTGGATAGCAAGGGCCCCGAGCGAGCTCAGTACTTGTTAAAAGTCCTTGACGGCCATGCTAGAAGAGCTGGAGTTGAGCTGCCGATCGCGTCAAACACACCGTACATCAACACCATTCCCGCCACCCAGCAGCCGCCGTACCCAGGAAACAGGGAGATTGAGCGGCGAATCAAGAGCATCATTCGCTGGAATGCGATGGCGATGGTCTCTCGGCAGAACAAACTAGAAGACAGTATTGGCGGACACATTTCCACTTTCGCATCTGCGGCAACGCTTTACGAAGTCGGATTCAATCACTTCTTCCGCGGTCGCGGTGACAATGGCTACGATGGCGATCAGATCTACTTCCAAGGTCATGCGTCACCAGGCATTTACTCCCGCGCCTTCGTTGAAGGACGCCTGAGTGAAGCGAACCTAGCAAACTTTCGCAAAGAGCTGCGCGACGTTCCCGGATTGTCGTCTTACCCTCATCCATGGTTGATGCCGTCGTTTTGGGAGTACCCGACCGTTTCGATGGGCCTCGGCCCAATCATGTCGATCTACCAGGCGCGGTTCAATCGCTATCTGGAAGATCGGGGTATTTGCCGGACTGATCAAAAACACGTTTGGGCATTCTTGGGTGATGGAGAGTGTGACGAGCCGGAGACGTTAGGAGCGATCACGCTGGCAGCGCGAGAGAAGTTGGACAACCTGATTTTTGTGATCAACTGTAATTTACAACGCCTCGACGGGCCGGTCCGCGGCAACGGCAAGATCATCCAAGAGCTGGAAGCGTTATTTCGCGGAGCGGGTTGGAACGTAATCAAAGTCATCTGGGGCGACGATTGGGATCCGCTATTGGAGCGGGATGAAGATGGGTTGCTTGTCAAACGGATGTCCGAGGTAGTTGACGGGCAGTACCAAAGGTACACCTGCATGACAGGCTCCTATATCCGCGACCACTTCTTTGGCAAGTACCCTGGGCTATCCGACCTGGTCGCCAATTACTCGGACGACAAATTAGAGCGAATGCGTCGCGGCGGACACGACCCTGAAAAGGTCAATGCAGCGTACCTGGCCGCAGTGAATTCGGTCGACAAACCGACCGTCATACTAGCGCACACGATCAAAGGATACGGCCTCGGTGAAGCGGGGGAAGGCCGCAACATCACACACCAACAAAAGAAACTCAACGAAGAACAAACGCTCGAATTCCGTAGTCGGTTTGGAATACCGATCTCGGATGTCGACGTCGCCGAGTCGCCGTTCTATCGACCGGCCGAAGATAGCGTGGAAATGACCTATCTACGGGACCGCCGCGCGGCGCTGGGTGGACCAATCCCCACTCGCCCGACCGAATCGCCGAAAATAAAGATTCCCCGGATTGAAGAATACGGAGAGTTCCTTGTCGGTAGCAAGGGGAAGGCCATGTCGACGACGATGGGTTTCGTGCGACTCTTACGAAAACTCTGCCGAGACAAGAAGCTCGGCAAGTACATCGTTCCGATTGTCCCGGACGAGTCACGAACATTTGGCATGGAAGGGATGTTTCGAGAAATCGGCATCTATGCACATGCGGGGCAACTTTACGAACCGGTCGATTCGGACCAGTTGATGTACTACAAGGAAGCGGAGGACGGCCAGATCCTAGAAGAGGGGATTACGGAAGCGGGATCCATGTCGTCATTTATCGCCGCCGGCACAAGTTACTCGTGCCATGGTATCAACATGATCCCATTCTTCGTTTACTATTCGATGTTCGGTTTCCAGAGAATCGGCGACCTCATTTGGGCCGCAGCCGACATGCGAGCCAAAGGCTTCATGATCGGCGGTACGGCGGGTCGGACCACACTCAATGGCGAGGGCCTGCAACACCAAGACGGCCACAGTCTGTTGAACGCGATGGCTTTTCCGAATGTCCGCGCCTACGATCCCGCCTACGCGTACGAGATTTCTGTGGTTGTATTGGATGGCTTGAAGAAACTGTATGAAGATGGCGATACGGCAATCTATTACCTCACCACCGAGAACGAGAATTACGAAATGCCGGCGATGCCCGAGGGTGTCGAAGAGGGGATCGTTCGAGGAATCTACCGCCTATCCACCGTCGAGAGTGAGGGCGACTTAAGGGTTCAGCTCTTTGGAAGTGGTGCCATTCTTCGCAGTGTGTTGGCCGCGCAGAAGATAATGGCCGAGCGGTACAACATCTCGAGCGACGTCTGGAGTGTCACCAGTTACTCCGAACTTCGCCGCGACGCCCAAACTTGCGAACGTTGGAACATGCTGCATCCGGCCGAGCCGCGACGACAGTCGTATATCGAAACCGAATTGGCAGAATCCAAGGGACCGTTTATTGCCGCAAGCGACTACGTGCGAGCGGTCCCCGAACAACTTCAGTCCTGGATTCCGCGCGACTATTTCGTTTTGGGCACCGACGGGATGGGGCGCAGCGAGACGCGAGAGCGGCTGCGGCGACATTTTGAGGTGGACGCCGAATGTGTCACGATCGCGGCCTTGTATCGCCTGGCGCGACTTGGTCAAATCGATGTCAGCCTGGTAGACAAGGCGATCCAGGACTTAGACGTCGATCCTGAGAAGATCAACCCACTCTATGCGTGAGCGCTGCACTGAAGAACACCATTCCTCCACAGTATCTTCAATAAAAGACAGCGACAATATGGCAACAAACATCGAACTACCAGAACTTGGCGACGGCATTGAATCGGGTGAGGTCAGCGACGTGCTGGTCAGTGAGGGTGACGTTATCGAGAAAGGTCAAGGACTGGTTGAGATCGAATCGGACAAGGCGAGCGTAGTGGTCCCGACAGAGATTGCCGGTACGGTCGTCAAGTTGTGCGTTGCCGTTGGGGATACGATTGCCATCGGAGGCGTTATCGCTCAAGTCGAAGAATCAGCCGCTCCCGCAACCTCGATTCCGCTTGAACCGGCGAGTTCGATTGATGCTCCATCTCCGGAAGCGCCAGAACCATCGAACCCTACACCGCCTCTTGAAACTCGTGCAACGGCGGCGGCAACTCCAGCACGGCCGGTTTCGCCCCCGTCGGCAGTGACCTCGTCACCCCCAACAGCAAATGCTCCAACGGTTACATCGGCCGTCACGGATCTCATCCCAGCCGGACCGTCTGTTCGTCGTTTCGCTCGAGAAGTGGGCGTCGACTTGCGGCAGCTACAGGGTACTGGCTCCGGCGGTCGAATTACCCGCGATGATGTGCTGTCGGTTGTTCGAAGTGCAAGCAAGACAGTTCAGAGTCAAGCGAAAAAGGACAACCGTGCCCGAGATGACTGGGGAATCATTCGCGTGGAGAAGATGCCCAAGATTCGAAAAACCATCGCCATGAAAATGGAGGAGTCTTGGTCGACTGTACCTCGTGTGACCAATTTTGACGACGCGGACGTCACCGACTTAGAGCAAATTCGTCAGTCGAGCAAACAGGATTACATCAACCAGGGCGTCAAGCTCACGACCTTGCCGTTTCTGCTCAAAGCCGTGGCAATGTCGCTCGTGTCAAATCCAACAGTGAACGCATCGATCGACGTAGATGCCGGCAACGTGACCTACAAAGAATACGTCAATATTGGCATCGCAGTGGACTCGGAACGTGGTCTGGTGGTGCCGTGCCTGCGCGACGTCGAAGAACTCTCCATCCCCGACATCGCGCGTGGTATCGCGGAATTGGCAGACAAGGTTCGCGAGGGCAACTACGGAGTCGACGACCTTCGCGGTGGCACTTTTACGGTTAGCAACCTTGGTGCGATCGGCGGAACCTATTCGACGCCGATCATTAATGTTCCAGAAGTCGCCGTCCTGTTGATCGGCCGCGCCCGAAAAATGCCGGCAGTCGTTGACGGTGATCGAGTTGCCGTTCGGTTGATGATGCCTCTCAGCTTGTCATACGACCACCGGTTGGTTGACGGAGCGACGGCCGCGAGATTTCTAAATGAGGTAATCGGCTACCTGGAATCACCCAGCCGATTACTGCTGGCGCCGTGAGGCGGATCGTCTGGTTGGTCATGCGAACGCAATGCGATATCCAATAACAAAAATCGCTGCATCAATCATCGCATGACTTAGCCAAGATGGGCCCAGCGAATCGCATCGAGTGTACAGCCAAGCCCAAAACGCTCCACCAATTGCGACACCAACTGCCGCGATGTAGGTGAATGGCGCAGTAAGCCCAAAGTACTGGGCCAACAAAATGACATGATGGGCCATGAATCCAAGGCTCGACACCAATATTGCCAAACCCGTATTCCAGCTTGGCATGAGTCTTCGGAAGACGAACCACCGCCAATAGTACTCTTCCATCAAAGAGTGAAACGCTGCATAGAATAGTGCGAGCATTACAAAACGTGGGAGTGTATTGACACCCATCTGCGAAATCTTGGTGCCAATCTCTGACTCAGCACTCGAGAACCAAGGCTGTCCAAGAAAGGCCAACTCGAACAAGACGATCATTGTGAGGGCGACGCCGACTCCAAATAGCAGTCCCAGGCGATACGCGTTCGATTTCAACTGCGGAAGGCGAACTTTTTCTCGGGCGACCAACACCAACCATATCACTGGCATGGCGAACTGCATCATCTTGCCAACGGCATACGAAGCCTGAGCTATTGGTTGCACGTCGGCCAGTACCACAAAGTACAGCCATGTGACGGTGGACGGGAAAGTCACCGCCACAACGATCCAGAGAAAATTACTGCTCGATTGGGGTAGCTGTGTTGGACCATCCGGCGATGGGCCCGAATCGGATAAGTTCACTCGCATCTCCTTGCCTTCAATATGCCACCCGCCAATCGAGTGCCTTCTGAGCTTGCCCGCTCGATAACATAACGCATTTTCCGTTGTTTCGTCTCTTCCATTCCTGGGTGGAAATGCAAGAATAGCGGGCACATTGCTCTTTCCTTATAACGTAGAGCATTGGCGACTCCCGACAAATGCACGTCGTTTCGCACTGTTGATCCAGTTTAGGGAGAAATCAATTGTTTGACGTGATCATTCGAGGCGGCACCGTCATCGACGGGTTGGGATCGAAGCGGTTTGCCTCGGATGTTGGTATTTCAGGCGACCGAATCACGGCAGTGGATACGGATCTTGGTCCGGGGCATCATGAGATCGACGCCACCAACCTGATCGTCGCCCCGGGCTTCATTGATACACACACCCATAGCGATGGCTGGATGCTCCGACGTCCATCCATGCCAGCTAAACTCGCACAGGGTTTTACGACCGAGTTTCTCATGTTGGATGGCATTGGCTATGCACCGGTTAATGACGTCACTTGGCGCGAATGGTTCTACTACTTGAGGTCGCTGAACGGCCTACGGCTGACTGATTATGAAGGTTGGCAGACGTTTGAAGAGTATATGCTCTCGTTGGACCAGCGCAACTTGCAAAACGCGGCGGCGTTCCTTCCCTATGCCAATGTGCGATCGTTGGTGTCCGGATTCGGTCGCACAGGACTCGATGACTTCCAGCGATTGTCGGTCGCTGGCGAAATCCAACGGGGGATGGAACAGGGAGCGCTCGGCATATCAACCGGACTGGATTATATCGTACAGTGCTTCGCCGATACCGAGGAACTCGTTTCCGCATGTCGGGCCATGGCCGAATTCGACGGAATTTATGTAACTCATATTCGATACAAATTGGGACTCATGGCTGGGCTCGAAGAGGCGGCAGACATTTCACGCCGCAGCGGTGTGCGACTGCACATCTCCCACCTAAAATCGCCAGGGCCAGAGCAAACCGATGCGATTCTGGGGTTGATCGACGAATTCAGCCGAGACATTGACCTTAGTTTTGATGTCTATCCCTATCAATCTGGTTCGACGATGTTGTCCTACTTGTTGCCATACGATGTATGGACGGACGGTCCGCTGGCCGCAATCGCAAAACTACAGCGACCGGAAATACGACATCGCTTTGGTGCCCGACTTCGCCACCACCGGCTCCCATTGAGTCGCTTACGTATCGCCGGCACATTGACCTCCGACGGCGCCCAGTACGAAGGGATGCGACTAGACGAATACGTCGAGTTGACCGGCCAAACACCCGAAGACGCGCTGTGTGATCTACTCATCGAGGAACGATTGTCCGTGCTTCTCGTGATCGACGAAGGGCCGGATGAGTGGATCAAGCCTCTCCTGCAGCACGAGAAGTTCATGCTGGGCTCGGACGGCATCTATTTCGACGACGCGATGATTCACCCGAGAAACCACGGTTCCGCAGCACGGCTCATCGGTCGGGCCGTCCGCGATTGGAAATTGTTTACACTCGAAGATGCGGTCTACAAATTGAGCGGCTCTCCAGCGACGCGATTTGGCCTTACCGATCGAGGATTTATCCGAGAAAACGCCTTCGCGGATCTTGCCATCTTTTCCGCGGAGGAAGTCAATGACCCGGCAAACTACGATGAACCGCAGTTGCTGTCTTCGGGGATGAGGCACGTGCTTGTCAACGGCCAAATTGTCTGGCCTGATGAGGAGACCGGGCTCGACACCGAAGGATTGCCAGGACGTTTCCTCACCGCCGATGTCTAATCGATCTATCTGGCTTCAGCCTCAATCGGCTCCGCCTCCGGATCACTTTCCACTCGATAGCCGGCTGTCGCAAACACCGATCCGACGCGACCCTCGTTTGCGATGTCGCGCTCCCATCGGCCACCATAGGCCGAGTAGTCATCGTCGCCGCAATTCGTGCAGAGAGCACAACCGCCGAACAACAGCGGAATAACGACGAGGAATGCAGCAAATCGCGACATGGTGACACTCGAAAAAATGGGCTTGAATTTGATCGGGAGGCCGGGAAAGCGACGCCGTATCACCCTTTCCATCGACATGTTACCGTGGTTCACTTTAGGCAAACTTTAACGATTATAGGGCGAGTGGTAGCCGCTTTAACCTCAGGTGTCCGGTAACCAAACACACAAGCACGAAGCGCCGGCGAGTGAGTCTGGATGGCGGCAAATAACTCACTCGCTGCCGCTTCCTGCTTGTATTGCTGGCTCATAAGATGTTGAAGCAATGAGCGGCTTCGGCTGACCACACGACGGTGGAATCGGTGAAACACAAGGTCAATTGGCCACGCCATGTTGGTATCGAGGCAAAAGTCCAGAAGCCGAGAGAAAAGCCTTTTCATGGGGCTTCTCGTCGGTTAGGGTGACGCCGTAAAACACCTAACGAGAAACACCATGTCGACCGATTTGGAATCAAAGAACGACTCCTCGATGATCGAGGACCCGCCCATTGCGATCCGTGGCGTCCTACGACGCCTCGGTCCTGGGCTCATTGTTGCGGGTTCCATTGTTGGCTCGGGTGAGTTGATTGCCACCACAAGAACCGGTGCCGAAGCGGGCTTTACGCTACTGTGGCTTATTCTTCTCGGCTGCATCATCAAGGTTTTTGTGCAGGTTGAATTTGGACGGTTCGCCATTGTAACTGGCGCCACGACGATGGAGGGACTCAATCAAGTCCCAGGCCCGCGCTTGGGTCGTGGCAATTGGATTGTCTGGTATTGGTTCTTGATGTTCCTTGCCAGCATCTCACAATTGGGGGCCATCGTTGGCGGTGTTGGCCAGGCGTTGTCCATTAGTGCGCCACTGACGGAGCAAGGAAGACTGTTCAATGAACAGATCGACCAAGACACGGAAGCAAAAGTCACGGCGGGTGAAATAAGACGACTCCAGTTCCTGAAAGACGAAGGTAGAGCTTCGCCGGAAGCTCTACAGCGGCTCAAAGAACTTCTAGCCGCACCAGTACCGAGTGCGGCAGATGCGGAAAAGGTGGAGGCCGGGTGGGACGAATATATATGGGCGACAATCGTCACCGCCATAACGAGCCTTGTTCTCATCGTTGGACGGTACGGCTTATTGCAAACATTCTCCACCGCGATGGTGGCAACATTCACGTTCATCACCGTGCTCAACCTTTATTTTCTGCAGTCCAACGAAACATGGGCGGTCTCCGCCGATGAGATCATCTCGGGTTTGCAGATGAGACTGCCGCAGGGAAATAGGGCAGCGATCGGCACGGCCCTCGCCACATTCGGGATCATTGGCGTAGGAGCAAGCGAGCTGGTGACGTATCCGTATTGGTGCATGGAAAAAGGTTACGCACGATTTACGGGAAAACGAGACGACTCATCGGAATGGGCGGCCCGCGCACGGGGTTGGATGCGGGTCATGCGGTGGGACGCATGGTGCTCGATGGTTGTCTATACGTTTGCCACAATCGCCTTTTATCTACTGGGCGCGGCGATACTGGGCGGCGCGAGACTCGTGCCGGAGAAAAACGAGATGGTGAGGACTTTGGCAGTAATGTACGAACCGGTCTTCGGACCTGCTGCTCGGCCCGTGTTCTTATTTGGCGCCTTTGCTGTTTTGTACTCCACGTTTTTTGTCGCCAACGCCAGCCAGGCCCGAGTTTTTTCAGACGCGATACGTGTCTTGGGATTCGTAGCCGATGGCGAAGCCGCCTATCGCAGGCGAGTTGTCATGCTGAGCGGTCTGTTTCCATTCCTATGTCTGGCCATGTACTTCTTGTTCAGGAAACCTGTCATTATGGTGCTCGTTGGCGGTGCCATGCAGGGAATTATGCTGCCGATGCTAGCCGGAGCAGCGTTGTATTTCCGCTATTCTCGTGGTGACAAGAGGGTCTTTCCAACAAAATTGTGGGATGCCTTTCTTTGGATCTCGTCTTTTGGAATGCTCGTGACAGGCACGTGGACCCTGTACGACAAGGCCAGCACACTCTACGAAAAAGTGAACTCCTACTTCGTCGGGCCAGCTGAGAACATGGACGACCCGGACGCCTCCGAAGACGGGGAAGATGACGACTGATCCTTGTAGATCTAACCCGTACCGGATGGGTCAAAATACTCCGGTTCAGCGCCTTCGATCCACTTGATGTTGCAGCCGATGCTGGGAGTTTGTTCTTCCGCTTGCGGAAGCCCTTTCAGGACGCGGTCCATTGCATCGCGCAAGTCCACACCATCCACCGGCGTGTCATTGCCAGGACGGCTTCCATCTAACTGACCTCGGTACACGAGGTTTTTTTCAGTGTTGAACAAGAAGAAATCCGGAGTGCAAGCTGCCTGGTAAGCCTTGGCAGCCTCCTGATTCTCGTCAAACAAATACGCGAAACTGTAGCCCCGTTGTTCGGCCTCGTGCACCATCTGTTCGGGTGAATCCGCCGGATGCTTCGTCGGGTCATTTGAATTGATGCCGACGACGGCGATTCCCTGCGGAATGTACTCACTTGCCAAACTGGCCAGCTCGTCGGCAATATGAATCACAAACGGGCAGTGGTTGCAGATGAACATGACCAGTAGCCCTTTGGCGTCCGCATAGTCGTCCAGCGACACGTTGGTCCCATCAACATTGATCAATGAAAAATGGGGAGCTGTTGTTCCCAGTGGCAACATTGTACTTGCAGTCTTTACCATGATATTGCTCCTCGATTCGTCAGGGCATCCACGATGATCTATCTGCCTTGTTGTCCGTCGAGTTCATTGTACGGTGGTGGTGCAAGCTCGTCGACGAGGAGCCTTTTCATGTGCACGAAGCCAAAGACAGTGAAGGTTGGCCCGTTGAGATTGGGCGAATCGCCCCGGCGAACGCCGCGACAGCATGTAGCCGCAGGCGTTAGCCTGCGGAAAACCGCGAACGACGTTACGCTAGCCGCGAATACGCTGACAGCACGCCGACTATAGCGCGATACCTACTGTCGCCGAATTCGCGGCTAAGGGAGGTGGTTGAGGCCGTACGCCGTGGCCGCACAAGCGGCCAATCCGAGCGCAATCGTGAATTCGCGTCTTGGTGCCTTCAGCCGAACTCGCGGCGTCGAGTCTTGGCAGAGCCAGTGCCACACGACACTCTCCTCCATGCTCTGCAGACTCAAACTCCTCGCTCGCCCTTCGCGAAGAAGAGACGTTTTGCATTCTCTGTGGTTTGGGCGGCAAACTGTTGTAGCGGCACACCACGCACACCGGCCAGCCGCCGCGCAGTGTGCAGCACTCTGGCTGGTTCGTTGGGCCGTTTTCCTCGCATCGGTTCCGGCGATAAGTAAGGCGAATCGGTTTCGATCAAGATTCGATCATCGGGCACGACCGCCGCTACGTCTCGTAGGTCGTCCGACTTCTTGAACGTCACCATTCCGGCAAAACTGATGTGCAAACCCAATTCGACCGCCTCCACCGCGCCGTCCTTATCACCGGTAAACGAATGCATCACTCCACGCAATGGTCCGCGTCGACGGGCCTCTCGAAGCATGACCAGAATGTCCTCCTGACAGTCTCGCATGTGAACGACAAAGGGCAATCCAGTTTCTTGGGAAAGCCGAAGGTGTCGGTCGAAGTAATCCTGCTGAAGTTCCAACGGCGCTCGATCCCAGTATCGATCCAACCCCGTTTCGCCCAGTGCGACAACGGTCGGATCTTGGGCTAGCTCACAAATATCTGCCCAGTCACTCGATTTACAATCCGCGCACGTGTTGGGTTGAATGCCGACCACCGCTCGAATTCGCGGATTCCCTCGGGCAATTGCGATAGCGTTTTGACTTGTCGCTAGACAGATGCCAATCGTCAGCACATGGCGGACACCATCGTCGTCAGCGCGCTGGAGGACTTCGGGGAGAATCCCTCGAAATGACTCATCGTCTAAATGAGCATGCGTGTCAAATAACTCGATGGTCACGATGCGGCCGAAGCGATAAACTCTTCTAGCTCTTGAACGTGCGCCTGCGAAGCTCCCAACGATCGTTCGGCGATTGCACGAACTCGGTCGGCCTCAGCGCGATCGGTGCAACCTTGCAGTCTCTTGACCGTTGCCTGTTCCGACGCCAGCATTTTACCCAGCATGAAATCAATCGACAAATCGTGATAACCCGTGTAGACCATTGGAAAATCGCCGTGGACGACTTCCGAATCGCTCTCCAATAACATCTCGCCTACCTCGGTCACATAGACCTGGTGGCTATCGGCAACTTCTCGAATGACGTCAAACCCGTCTCCACTCACGCGGCGGTGTCCCCACGGTGATGCATACGTGAGGTAGACAGCAAGAGATCGCTCATGCAACACCAAGAGCTCGTTTAGTACGTCATGATCGTTCGACGACAGCATCGCTGTTGACCTTTTTTTATCATCTCGCCGGTTCAGCGGGAGTCGTCCGTCGACTCCACCAAACGAGCCACTCTAGGTTTTACATTAACAAATGGCTGGCAGCAGCCACCGCCATTTTATTAATTCCATCCCATCCTAAGATGAGGAAGACCGTGGGAATCGACACAATCGTAATGTAACAGACACTTGCCACGGGAACTTGAAACGGTGTCCGCTGTTCTGGCTCAGGATCCATCGTCATGGTTTTGACGACACGCAAATAATAAAACAGGCTGATGGCCGAGTTAATACTCCCCACAATCAATATCCACATGAGATACGATTCACCCGTCACGAAATAGGCATTGGCCACTCCGGCAAAGACGGCGAACTTACCGACAAAACCAGCCAGCGGAGGCAGCCCCACCAAGCTGAAGAGCATTGCCGAAAACATAATTACTGTCCAGGGGCATTGTCGTATCAACCCAGCATAATCACAGATCTCTTCGCTCCGCATGCTGTTACGGAGGAATGCCACCACGGCAAAAGCGCCGAGATTCATGAATAGGTAGATAAAAATGTAGACGCCCAGCCCCGCGATCGCCCGTTCGGCAGCGACCGGGTCATGCCCAGCGAGGGCGAGGAGACCTGGAAGAGCCATCATCATGTAGCCGGCATGTGCAATCGTCGAGTACGCCAACAGTCGCTTGATATTCGTCTGACCAAATGCGGCTAGGTTTCCAAAAGTGCAGGTAACCATTGCCATGATGGCAATAAATCGAGAGAGGAAACCCCGAGAAGGCGCCAAGCAATCCATGGCGTCGGACTTTGAAAGGAGCACCGCTGCCGGAATCTCCTCACCATCATCGCCCGTATCGCCATCGCCCGTATCGCCATCGCTACCGACGACATCATCGACCGCCAATAATGCGACTTCTTCCGATTGCGAGACAGCCGGTAATTCCGTCCCCGGCGCGATTGCCGAGAGACTAATCGCGACGCGAACCAACAGTGCTAGCGCCGCCGCCTTCGAGGCAACACTCAGGAAAGCGTTCACTTCGGCACTGGCCCCCTCAAAAACGTCGGGGCACCAAAAGTGAAATGGAACCGCCGAAAGCTTGAAGGCCAAGCCGACCATCAACATCAGAGTGCCGACCGCCAGGACCATGACCGTTTGCATCTCGCCACCGTTGATCATTGCCGGAAGGTCGAGTTTCACCAACTCAACGGCAAGTGAAGGCAGATGTAGGGTGTTGGTCACACCGGCAATCAGGCTGATTCCATACAACATGACACCGGCCGTTCCGGCGCCGAAGACAGAATATTTGAGGGCAGCTTCGCTGCTCGTCCGTCGTCCCTTCAAAAGCCCGGCCAACACATAGGACGGAACACTTGCCATTTCGATCGCCATAAAAACCATTAGCAAGTGATTCGCCGAGGCCATCAGGCACATGCCAAGCGTGGCACCGAGAACCATCGTGTAGATATCGGCACCGTCCTCGCGGTCCGGAATTCCGGACAGTTTGGTAAACACAACGAACAAGACGACGAACAACAACAGCACGCTGCGAATAAACACGGTGAACGTGTCGTAGACCAGCATGCCGGTGAATATTTCAATGCGAGTTAACGCGTCGGGACTCGCCATCGCCTCCGTCGACAAGTGCTTCCAAGGCGCCGACAGAACAAGGGCCAACAGCGACCCCAACAATGCCAACCAGAAAGCTGACCCGCCGTAGGTTCGGGCGGCTTTGTGGAAGCGACCGATCGTGACGATTCGAACCATCAGCATCAAGACGATTGTCGCGCAGATTGTCAGCTCGGGAAGGAACACGCGAACGCTAGAATTCGCCGCGATGCCGTCGCCGGCGCCCTTGGCATCCACAACAAAACGACTTATTTGTTCAAAAAGGTCCACAGTCTTTATCTTTCATCGATCAGCGAAGGGCTGCAGTTGTCAGGGTAACGCCATCGGTTTCAGGGCGGTTCGCCACCGGGATTTCCTCGGCGTCCTTTTCGTTGCTGGCCGTTTTCTCGGCTTCTTTTTCCTTGGCGGCCCTTTTGGCTTCCAACAAGGGCGCTTTCACGTTGCGCGTCCATTGCGTCAAGTCATCGATCTGGCGTTCGATCGTCGGCTCCATGACACCCAAAATTGAGGGAATCTCACCGATGTGATGGGGAAAGACTCCGAACACGATCGCCATCACAAACAGCGTTCCAGCGATGAGATTCTCGCGAAGATTGGCCGGCACCAGTGCCTCTTCATGAGGCCCCTTGTATTCGGCACCTAAGAACACTCGCTGCAGCGTCCAAAGAATGTAGGCCGCGGTGAGGACGACCACCGAGGCAGCAATCACACAGAGCGTCATGCTAAACGCGGCGACCGAAAACACGACAAACACTTCACCGATAAATCCGCAGAGTCCGGGAAGACCCAATCCGGCAAAAAACAGTCCAAAAGCGAAGGCCGTGTAGACGGGCATTTTGCCAAACAGACCACCAAATTCATCAATATTGCGGTGGTGAACTCGGTCATAGACGACACCGACAATAAAGAACATGCCGGCCGAGCTAATCCCGTGGGCGATCATTTGGAACATGGCCCCCTGAACACCTTGGTTCCAGGAATCCGAGTTGAATGCGCCGCCGTCAGCCACAGACCAAACGCCCAAACCAAGGACCACATAGCCCATATGACTTACCGAACTGTAAGCGACAAGGCGTTTGAAGTCCTTTTGAGCCAACGCCGCAAAGGCACCATAAACCATGCTGACAACTCCGATCAGACAGACCAGATAGGCCAAGTCGGCGCCGCCATGAGGACAGATCGGGTAGCAGATGCGAATGATCCCGTAACCGCCCATCTTCAGCAGAACGCCCGCCAGGATCATGGAAATGGGAGTGGGCGCTTCCACGTGGGCATCGGGTAACCAGGTATGGAAC
>DUDC01000061.1 GCA_012959465.1 Planctomycetaceae bacterium | reverse complement strand
GTGCATTGTTTTGGATCGAACGCGCCGGAGATCGTGCACATCGGGCAAGCAATCATGCGTCAGCCAGGCGAAAATAACACTCTGATGTACTTCATCAATACCACGTTTAACTACCCGACAATGGCGGAAGCCTATCGGGTGGCGGCGCTCAACGGATACAACCGCCTGTTTTGAGCCCCACCGGCACAAGGCCGGTGGGAGTGAATCTCGAGAACGTGACGAAAACAAACAAGTGGCACACGTGCGACCGATTCTATTTTTGCACTTCGTGGAGGATCTTACCCCTCTCGTCGAAGTAAGTGAATCGAAGCGTTGATGCCGCCTCGTGGGGAGCTACGGTGATCATTAGGAAGCCACCTGAGGGTTCCTTTTGGGCGTAGACTTGACGAATCGTCCCTTCTGGATCGGTGGACAATGGGCCACCAGGCTTCCGCCCTAAACGGGAATTCGCATCGACCAAGGCTCCACATGAAAACTCTTCAACGCCGCTGGGGTGAATTGAATGGTACTGCCAATGCCGATCGCCACAGACAATGTAGAAGCCGTTTTCGATTAGTTTCTCTTTCGCCAACCAGCCGAAGAACTCGTCGCGCTCATGCTGAAACCCCCCGATATTGGTGTGGTTGTCGGTCTTTCTTGAGTCGTCAGGTCCGACCATTGGTGTTGGAGAAATCAACAGCTTGTATTTGGCGTCGCTAGCGGCCAGCGTCCGTTTGAGCCAGTTTTTTTGAGTACGCCCCCAAATCGTCTTTCGAGGCCCGTCGCGCATGGCATTGTCGCTGCGATACATGCGGTTCTCCGGCAACCAAATCTGTAGGTCTCGGTTGACGCGATGAGTTCGGTAGGTTTTTGGAGCGGCGACTCGTCGCGGGGCGATCGGCAGCTGTTCCAACATCATGCTACGGCCGATAGACGGACTCGGCAAATAGTCACCCGAGTTGTCACCGTCGTCGATTCGATAGTCGTGGTCATCGATTTCCCAATAGGTTGGCACACGCGCGAATAGGTCAACATATCGCGGCTGGACAAATTGTTCGTGCCATTTCTGTCGTAACTCGGAAAGCGATTCGGCACGTGGATTGTCTGGTGTGTCGTAATAGACGTTGTCTCCAGTGCCGACGAAAAAATTCGGTGTCACTGCCAGAATTGATGCCAGACCGGGGTACCCCAAATGCTTGTCTTTGCCCGCGTAGGGCTTGGGAAGTGCTCGATTGTTCTCGAGGAGATGTTGTTTGCTGTCGATCCGACTGTCGCCATGGAATTTTGCATAGTTCATTCCAGTGACCACAACAAATCGCACGGCGGTCGTATGATCTTTGCCCGGAAGCGTCTTGAAACGGGCTGTGGGACCGAGAGTGAGACTGGTCGCATCGAAGCCGATCCGCGTGCCGCAGACATACTCGGTATTTGCCGCCAATTTTCGCCACTCCACTCGAGCGATAAAATCGTGATCCACCGCTGCAGCTGCCACTTGGATTCTCTGCAAGTCCGAGCTGGCTTCGTTTGCTTCTTGTAAGTAGAACTCAACGACACCGGCTATTCCTGGCACATCGCGGTCGACCAGGCCCTTCGTCGCAGTGAGTCGTAGCTGCGTAATGGCCGATGAATCGGTAACCTCACCGACCATGATTCCCATGGCGGCACGTGGGATTTGATCGATCCGAGGTGCAACCTGTGCAAGGAGCATGTGAGGAAGCAGCATCACATTGACAAAGATAAATTGGTAGATAGACACGGAAGGAACCTCGGAAAACAAATAAAGCGTCGGTAACAAGAGTCGATTGTAACATCGGTAAAGGACCCCGTTTACGTTTTTGTCCTGATGGTGCATGATAGCTTCGAACAGCTTGGCTCCACCGACAGGTAAACTCGCAACATGACACCGCAGGCTCTCATTTTTGATTGTGATGGTACTCTGACCGATTCGATGTACGCCCACTACGTCGCCTGGCGGGATGCCCTGGCACCGTTTGGCATGACACTCGACGAGGACCGATTTTACAGCTTTTCGGGCACCCCGTCGCGAAGAGTGATTCCGATGTTGGCTGGTGAGCAGGGCATCGAGTTAGACTTCGAGCGGGCGAACCTCGACAAAGAAGAGGCGTTCCTGAAATGCATCCATCTGCTCAAGCCGCTAGAACCCGTCGTTGAGATTGCCCGTGCGCATCGAGGGAAACTGAAGATGGCGGTGGCAAGCGGCGGGGTCCGTCGCTTGGTCGATCGTCAGCTGAAGCAGATCGAGGTAATTGATTGGTTCCAAGCCATCGTGACCTCCGAGGACACCGAGAGGCACAAGCCTGATCCGGACGTTTTCCTTGAGGCCGCACGGCGGCTCAATGTCCCGCCAGAGCTATGTCGCGTGTATGAGGACGGAGACCCTGGCATCGAGGCAGCTGCACGTGCCGGAATGGAGTGCGTCGACGTCCGTCAAATGCTCTGACACCACGCTGCACGTTCGCCGAACGTGACCAGCACCGCACACCACCATCGCCCAAACGCGTCACGCGGCGAACTACATTCCCCGCCAAAACGGCCCCCGCTACTTCGTCGTCGATAACAAGAACGCCAACAGATCGATCAGCTCACGTTCCGTCAGTTTTTTCTCCAAGCCCTCCGGCATGGTGCTAACTGGATGAGTTACTGACTCGTCAATGGTGTCCTTTTCAATTTCATGTGTTTTTCCTTGAGTGTCACCGAGAGTTATCGAGTTTTCATTTTCGGCGATGACGACACCTGAGAGTACACGTCCGTCCGTCAGTATGACACTCCGCGTGCTGTAGCTGGGCGCGATGGTTCGGCTCGGCAGCAAGATCGACTCGATCAGGTGAATTCTGGAAAAACGACTGCCGATGCCCGCTAAGTCTGGACCAATACGTGGTCCATCGTTACCGATACGGTGGCAGCGGACGCATTGGGACTTGTCGGCGTTCATAAAGACCTCACGGCCCCGATTCAGGTTGCCTCGGCTCGACAGCAACTGAGAAGTAAGCCGCTCATGCTCCACCTTGGAACTCTTGTGACGGAAACGCAACTGAAATCGTGGACGATCATTCACTCCGCCGATACGCACAACAAGCCGGCTCTCACCGGCGGGAAGTACCGTTGCAAATCGATCTTGATCGGGACGAAAAGTAGTGACTTTATCGCGTTCGTAGGCGACATCGGAATTGATCTTGATTTGAAGAGTCCCGCTGCTGGCCGCCAACCACTCGACGTTTGTGCTGCGATCGAGAAAGACTGAGGTCGTGGCGATCCAAAAGGCGTTGCGGTCCGCCTTGTTCGCGGGAAGACGCACTTGAGAGTCTACTCCATCAACAAATTGAATCGTCCGATCGCTTGAATCGGTGGTCGTCTTTTCGTCATTTGTCATGGGCCCCTGTATTTCCCAACGAAGAAGAGTGCCGGCGTCGCCTTGTATGGAAGCGATGTCCCGAAGTAGCCCGTTCCGCTGCGGCCCTTCGACTTGTGTTTCGGCCCAGCGGGAAAGAGCTTGAATGATGGCCATTTGGACGTCGTGGGAACGATGTCGGCGCGCCAGTTGCGTCAACACTGGTTGCTGTTCCTGCTGATCCCCAAATTCTCGCAGGTAGGCCAGGGCGGCCAATTGAGTCTGTGGGTTCTCGAGTGAGTCTGCGGCCTGTTTAACGGCTCCACTGGACTTCAACGTCAACAGAGACAGAAGACACCCGCGACGAGTGGCGAAATCGTCATCGGCGGCCATGGTTGTGAGTGCGTCGACTGCACCGCGTGCCGCCAGCGGGCCAGCGGCCGCTGCTGCGGCGCGGCGGACACGCACATCATTGTCGGCAAGCAGTCCGACAATCCTTGTCCCCGCCGACGTTGATCGTCTATGGCTGAGAGCGAGGATTGCCGTTGCTCGAACTTCCGCAATTCTGGATGCGAGTTTCGCCAACAGGAAACCGTCGGCGAGAACTTTGTCATGTTCTCCCAGGTGCGTCAGAATCAGAGCTAGAATAGGACCGTCTTCAATCTCTCGACCAATTTCCAATAGACTTTCAAATTCCATTGGGCCAAGGGACTTAACCAACATACTCAACGCAGCGGAACGATTCTCAACGGTGTGTCTGTTTGATCGGAGAATCGACAGTAGCAGATTCCGTGATTCACCGTTCACTCGGCTTTCCAACGCTGTTAGGATCGCTTTAACCGGCTCCGCCTGGTCTTCCTCGTCAAGCCATTTCGCTAGCGCTGTCAATGGAAGCGGAACTTCTTCTCTTAACATCCGATGTAGAACGTGGACTCGCACATCGTGATCGGTATCGGCAAGCAGACCGACCAGGCCGTGCTCAATCGCCTCGGTCCGCTCCCACTTCACGGTATTCGCCGGTCTGGGCGGTGGTCGGAATCCCCAGTACGTCCAAGGCTCCCGGTCCATGTACACTCGACTCAACAGATCGGCGTATTCACGTCGTTGGAGCGGTTGTTTCGTTTGTAGGCGTTCCAGTAAGTTGTCCACAATAGCTGTCTCCGTCTGCTCGGCGATTGCCCGCCTAGCAGATGGTCGCACTGCGGCCTGAGGATCATCCAAGATAGCAAATGTGTCGGGCCAGTTCGCCGATCTACGGATCGTCTGCATGGCGGCGTGCATCACCGTCTCGTCGGCATTTTTCGTGATATGTTGGTGAAGCCAAACCGTGGCTCCGGGCCAACGGAGGCGGCCCAATGCAATGACCACTTCCAACAGGATACGAGGATCCGAATCGACGTCGAGTCCGACAAGTCGTTCTGCGATCTTGACGTCACCATGTCGGGCGGCGATCCGGTGTTCCGCCAGAATTGGATCGGACAAGTCAGCGATGGCGCGAATCGCTTGGGCCCGGACGCGCGGATCGTTGTCGGAATGAGCCAATTGAAACAGCACATCGATGGCGGCTGTCTGTCGTAAATGCACGAGGACCCAAATCGAATGCAAACGGCCGACGACGCTGATCTCGCCTCGTCGAATCGCCTCGGCGATCCTCTTCCATCCGTCGTCACCGTGTTGTTGGATCGCCCGTTGTGAGTCCAATCGAATGTGGTAGCTCGGTGAGCTCAACGCCTTTACCCAATCGTCCAGATCTTGTTTTACAGTCGGGATGATTGGTGTATTTCGTTTACCACCGACATACGCAATGCGGTAGATTCGACCTCGGCCCCGTTTGGGCCGTTGACCATCAGCCCAATCCGATACCAACAGCGAGCCATCTCGGTCAACAACCAAGTCCGTTGGCTTAAAGCCGTACGGATCTTTGGGATCACCCACCGCAAAGTCGAATTCTGCCATGTCGGCGAATCCGCTTGCCACTCGCTGTTTGGGATAGCGGACGACCGATCGGCCCCATTCGCAAAAAAACAAATTCCCACGAAACTCGGCTGGCATTGACGATTCCAAATAACAGACGCCACCCGCCGACGAACCGCGGCCTAAATCGGCCAACGGCCTCAACGCCTCGTCCGGCCGTTCGTAATAGTGATAGGGGTAGCCATGGTCGGATCCGTGAAAGCAGTGGCAGACGCGAATCATGTAGTCGCCGCCATCGTTTTCGTTGTCGCGTACGAATACGTTCAATTCTTCGTCCAACGCGACATCGTAGATGTTGCGAAGACCGGATGCGAACACGTGCAGGTCTCGTCCGTCCCTACGGCAACGTAAAATGCCGCCCTGTCGAAATAACAGGCGATCACCTTCGGTTCGCTGTACGTCGCAACCACGATCTCCGAGGGCCAAGTACAGCCAACCATCGTGCCCGGCAACGACTCCGTTGGCGCAGTGAAGGCGATTGGAATTTTCTTCGGGGGGCAGGCCCAAGCCTTCAAATAAATCGCGACGCTCATCGGCAACTCCATCACCGTCAGTGTCCCGCAAGCGAGTCAGGAATGGCGCGTGCATCGCGAACACCTCGCCGTCATCGAAGGTAAGACCCTGAATGGAATTGAAGCCCTTGGCGAAGAGAGTCGACTTGTCGGCGTACCCATCGCCGTCGGTATCTTCGACCAAGCGGATTTCGTCCCGTTGAATGATCTCCACTCCCAATCCAGTGACATAGTCGTGGGCGACGAACAATGTCGCGGGTCGAGGTCCTAGTGCAATGACCGATGCGTACTCGATGAGTGGATCGCAGGCGAACAGAGTGGCACTGAAGCCGTCTGGAACTTTCAGGACAGGGAATCGCTGTTCGGTCGCCGGACCGACGGTAAATGTTTTTGATTCCGTCGGTTCCGTAGTTTCCGTCGTTTCCGTGTCTGTTGTTTCCGTCGTTCTCGTC
>DUDC01000060.1 GCA_012959465.1 Planctomycetaceae bacterium | reverse complement strand
CGCCTCTCACGGAGGCCAGGAAGTGCCGCCTCGACCCCCCATCGCCCGAGAACGCGACAACAACTCGGGTTCGGTCCAACCCACCAACCAGGAAGAACCTTCCAAGCTGGTCGGTGATGTCAAAATTCTCGTCGTAGCAATTACCCGAGTAGCCGATGTCCTCACAGAGCGCAACCAACGCGCCCACAATGGGCCGTCCGGTATGGCCTAATGCTCGCCCTCGCACGGTTCGGGTTTCCAGGCCCATATTTTCCATCAAACCATGCAACTTGGGCCGACTTAGATCGTAAGAGATGAAATTGTTGAACACTCGCATTTCAAATCGAGAGCGACTCGGTTTGGGATCAGGCTCAACCGCGAAAGCCGGCGCTACCATTGCGAGGCACAACAGGGTTACGATTGAATGCCAAAGCAGTTTCTGCCATCTACCCCGGTCGATTGTGCTACCTCCTTACAGGAACCTGGTGTCACCGTAACTTCTGACGAAGTAACAACTCTGTTGGTTTTCGTGGTTCCCAGACTTGTGGTTTAGTTCGCGCATCGTCCGCTGTGCAAATCAATATGTCAACCTAACCGTGCTGTGTGTCGTATTTTGCATGGGCTTGTTTATTTTTCTTTAGGATGTAAAAATCCGAGGCTAGCGCCTTCGGCTCAAGACCCTGACCAAACGTCACCAGAGCGACCAGGAACGCGTTGCAAGGACATAGATAGCCAGGGTCAGGTTACTCACCCCGTGCGCGACGACGCAGCACCAAAGGTCCTTCTTCCAATAGATCAGTGCATTGAGCATTGCGCAATAGATAGCCGCCGCAAACCACTCGGGGTGAACGACCGTAAACAACAAAACCACGGCAACGCACGAGCGGAAGGTGTACTGCCCAATAGAGACTTTCTCGAATTCCTCATCAATGATCCATCGCAGTAAAAACCCTCGCCAGAAGAGCTCTTCGGCGAGCGGAACGATCACCGCCAAGCCAAAAACCCGTACTGCGATGAACGCGGTACATGCCCACACCGATTGTAGTTCCGAGTAAGGATCGAATCCTGCTCGTTCTGAAGGTTGTAACCATGTGGGGAGCCATATGGACAAGCGTTCCTCTAGTCCCAATCTACTCAGGACGATCCAAACCGCGATACCCACCAGCCCGATCGCTACCGCCGCACCCACTTGCTTATGCACGACCAAAATTCTGCTAGCGTATATCGACCAGCACAGTAATCCGGTCATGAGGAATGCGAGCACCGTATAGACGGCTGCAAAGTGCTGCACTTGCCATGCGGCGACGTTCGCCCCAACCAGATAAACGACAAATGGCAGAACAAACGCGGCCTTCATATAGAAAGAGGAAGGCCGATTCGTATCTTCGTGTGGCGTATCGCTCATTCAGCCAATTCTTCGCCACGAGTTTCGCGAGCAAACAGAACAACGACGACACCTACCAGATAAAGGGGTGCCAGCATAACTGCCTTTTCTTCGCTACCGATCGTGGTGGCACCGAATCCGAAGAACGCAACTGCCGTGGCAATTCGTCCCATGTTGAAGCAAAACCCACCTCCCGTACCTCGTAGTCGAGTCGGATAAAGTTCAGGGAAGTAGACAGCATACCCGGCGTGCATACCCAACGTGAAGAATCCAAAAACTGGCAACGTGATCGCCAATACGGTCGCCGACGCATTGTTGGGAATCAATACCTTGAACAACAGAATAACCATCACGAAGGCGATCGCGTGGTAAAAAATAAATGCACCACGTCGACCAAGCCGATTCGAGATAAATCCAAACAGCACAAGGCCCAGACCACCGCCAATCGTGTTGAGGACCATACTTAACATTTCCGCCCGCTTGATCTCGACCTTATGGACGTCAAAGGCGGCATCCTTAGCAAGGTTGTAACGATCTTGAACCGCCTTGTCTTTATCGGCGGGTGCCTGCGCAGGAACGTCTTCTGCCGCCAGAGCCGCTACCTGTGCATGTCGGAAAAGCGCGTTCTTGCCGTAAATGTGTCCGCCCCAAAAGGTGACCAGGCCGATTGAGGCCAGGCTGACGCCGATCACGGTGCTGCGCAAGTTCGCGCCCTGAAACAGTTCTTTGATTTGGCCTGGCTTTTCGGCTTCCCCTTTGGCTGCCAATTCGTGAGCGGCGACCCATTGGTCCGGCTCACGCAGCTTCCAGCGTATCCATAGAGTCAGCAAGGCTGGCAACGCTCCGATGGCAAAACCCCATCGCCAGCCGAAATCCGGATTGCCTACGACAAACGCGCCGGCCGCAGCAGCCAGCAGCGTGCCGAACACCGACGATCCGTGGAAGATGGAACTCATCACCGGCCGTGAACGCAGTGGCATCACTTCGGCTACCATCGCCGAGGCAACCGCCCACTCGCCGCCGACTCCCATCGCCACAAAAAATCGCAAGACCACCATTTGCCAGGGAGCTTGAGCGAAGGCCGTGACGCAGGTGAACAGCGAATAGCACAAGATCGTCATGATCATCGTCTTCGATCGACCGATTTTGTCGCTCAACACACCGAAGATCACACCGCCGAAAGCCCCGCCCAGAAGGAAGCTGCCGAGCGCCCAGTCATTCCATCCTCTCGCCACGGCCGGGTCCGCCCCGGTGCCCAAGAGTTCTGGCATCGCCTCATTCATCGAGGCGACAAAGATCTGCCCCTCGAAAACATCGAATATCCATCCTAGAGACGCAATGGTAAGGACCAACCATTGGTATTTTGATATCCCCTCATACCATCGCAATTTGTGCTCATCGTGGGACACGCTTCGCTCCTCGGCCAAGGCAGCAGCAGGGAATGTAGAATTCGGCCATGACCAGTTGCCACGGCGAAAGGATACAGGCTACTTGCTCTGTCGCGAGCCGGCAACCGTCATGCTGTTAACAGCCATTCGGCGTTTCTGTATTGGCCGTCCACGGTCATTTCCGCGGCGAGTCGCGAGGTGATGTAGTCGGACACCTAACTCGACCGGCCAGTTTCGATCGAAATTTCCCATTTCTCCATTTGGTTGCAAGTGGGAACAAGATAGAATTCAGTGGTGCATAATTGGCGCTACTACTAGATCACAGGAGATTGTCGTGGACTCTATTGTTTGTCTACGCCTGAAATTTGCCACGGCTCTGTTTTTGTTGACGGGGAGTCTGTTCTTTTTTTGCCCAGTGGCAGACGCAGCAGATCCGGCCCTCGATCTGTTCGAACAACGGATCATGCCCATTTTCAAGTCTCCAAAGCCATCGAGTTGCGTGCAGTGCCATTTGGCATCCGTTGACCTGAAGGACTACATCCTGCCATCTCATGAACAGACCTTTATAGCTCTGCGCGATGAGGGGCTGATTGACATTGACAACCCCGACCAATCGAAGATCCTCAAGCTGATCGAGATGGGAACGAAAGACCCAGACAAGCACGCAAAGCTCATTCACCGCAGAACCCGAGACGCTGAACTGGCCGCGTTTGCCGCTTGGATCAAGGCTTGTTCGGCGGACGAACAGCTTCGAGCCATGTCAGCGACGTCCGGTGTGGCGGCGCGAGTCGGACCGACGACTACCGATCGGGTCATCCGGCATACTCGCAAAGATCGTTTGGTCGATTCGTTTGAGCGAAATGTCTGGTCGCAGAGGATGCGGTGTTTCCCCTGCCACACCCCCAACGAACTCGACCCGTCAAAACCAATGCACGCCAAGCCTATCCAACGGCATCGCGAACTGGTAGAGAAATTCGGGAAGCGAATGGACATCTTTCGCGAAACACCGGCCGAGTCGATGAAGGCTTTGATCAACAGCAGTCGTCGCCATTCTGACGACCACCTCCCCTTAATTAATATTGACTCACCGGCAGAGAGCCTTCTGGTATTAAAGCCGACCAATAAGTTGCCAAAGAAAAAATCGGACGGCACTTTTGAACCTCCCTCTTACAAGCTCCCAGTTTCGCATATGGGCGGGCTGAAGATGCACAAGGACGATCACTCGTACAAGTCGTTCTTAGCTTGGATCGAAGACTATGCTCGCACCGTTCGAGAAGAGTACACGTCGGACGACCAACTGCCGCTGGACAACTGGCTTGCGACCGACATCGTGCTGCGTCTCACGAACGTGCCCGAGCAGTTGGAGAACTTGACGCCGTTGCAATTGTTCGTCTACCGTGCCGCGGACAAACGCGATACCTGGCAAACCGAACCCATCGCATTTACGCAAGGCCTCGTGACGCCGCGAAAGATCGTCAATGGAAGCCTGTTTTTACTTACGCAGCCAAACGGTTCCGGCAACAAAGAACCAAAACTAGCGCCGGGAAGGTACCTGATCAAAGTCTACGCCGACAAGACTGGACGGCTGAAAAATGACCCGACAGCGATGCTCCCCGAGGACGATTATTTGGGCGAGTTGGAGCTGCAAGCCCGTTGGCGTCACGGGTTTAAACAGGCCGAGATCCACTCCGCCACACAACTCAAGTAGGTCACGTTCGCCGAACGTGACCAGTACACGCTCGGAAGGCAGCCTGTACCGGTCCCGCCTGATCAACGCCCTAGTTATCGTCGGTGCAGTATCAACTGTTTCATCGATGGTTTTTGGTCAATTACTGCTATTCTCTGTCGCTTTGGCCACGTTCGACGAACGTGACCTACCGGACTTGATGATGTCGTTCAATTGAGTCTTCAGGCGTTCGGCGACTTTTGGGAAATCCGTCGCGACGTCTTTCTTTTCTGCGGGGTCCTTCTCCAAATCGAATAGACGGTATTGGGATACGGGCGTGCTCACCAAGCGTAGTTCTACATTCCGGGCCTTTTTGGAATCGTGACGTTGGAGTTTCCATTTGCCAACACGCAGGCCGTAGTTGCCTCCGCGGCCATTGTCTTGCTGCACCAAATGATCACGTCCTTTTGCGTCTGGTTGACCCAGCAGTGCCGGCAATAGACCGAAACTGTCCAGGCAAGCGTCGTCCTTCAATTCGACGCCCGTCAACGTGGCAAAGCTGGCGGCCATGTCGATCGTGCAAACCAGCTGCTCCGAGACGCCCGGTTGGATTCGGCCCTTCCATCTCGTGACAAAAGGCGTTCGAGTCCCACCCTCCAATACGCTGTACTTACCACCACTGTATTGGCCCGCCGGTCGGTGTGATCCGATCTTTTCAATGGCGTCGTCCTTGTAACCGTCGTCGAGGACCGGTCCGTTGTCCGAACAAAAAACGACTAGAGTGTTGTCGGCAAGTCCAAGACGGTCGAGTGCCTTCATCAATTCCCCAACGCACCAATCTAATTGGACAATCGCGTCGCCTCGAAAGCCAAGCGTCGTCTTCCCTTGAAATCGTTCGTGGGGAATTCGTGGTACGTGAATGTCGTGAGACGAGAAAAAGAGAAAAAACGGTCGGTCTCGGTTCTTTTCCATCCAGACAGCCGATCGTTTCACCCATTCATCGGCCAAGTCCTCGTCTCGGAATCTTGCGGCGTGACCGCCTGTGTAGAATCCAATTCGACTGATGCCATTATGAATTGTGGCATTGTGACCATGCGACCAGTCCATTTTCAAAGTGTCGCGATGAGTAATGCCGGTAGGATGGTCTGGACTCGGCTTCTTTCTGCCAACCCAGAGTGGATCCTTTGGATCGAGATTCAATACACGGTGATTTTCCACATACACCTGCGGCACACGATCATTGGTTGTGGGCAGGAGGAAGTTGTAGCCAAATCCAATCTCCTGAGGTCCCGGTTTCAATTGACCATTCCAATCCGGGCCGTCTTTCCCACCCAGACCCAGATGCCACTTTCCAATGACGGCTGTTTGATAACCGGCCCGCTTCAAGATCGTTGCGATCGTCTCGGTGCCTGGTTGAATAATTGCGGGGCTATTCGGCGCCGCAATTCCCGTGTTGCCGTATCGAAAGGCGTAGTTGCCGGTCAAGAAAGAAAACCGCGTCGGAGTACATGTCGAGGCCGAACAGTAGCCGCTAGTGAAACGTAATCCCTCGCTCGCCAATCGGTCAATATTGGGCGTCTGCAACTGCGTAGCACCATAGCAGGAAACGTCACCGTAACCGAGGTCGTCCGCCATGATGACGACAATGTTGGGCTTTTCGGCGGCCGTGTTTGTCGTTTGAAATGAAAGGCAAAGAAGGGCTGTAGTGGCAAAGAGTCGTAGTCGCATGGAAGCACTGTTCGTTGTTTGAGGAGAACTCAGTGTGGAAGACCTAGCAGCCCATCGAGACTGCCACTGGCCTATTATACTTTCAACACGCCGACTGCCCACTGCCC
This sequence comes from Planctomycetaceae bacterium, assembly GCA_012959465.1. Lineage (GTDB taxonomy): Bacteria > Planctomycetota > Planctomycetia > Pirellulales > Pirellulaceae > UWMA-0346. The sequence continues at coordinate 21 of DUDC01000060.1, read as the reverse complement.
CCCCTCTCCTGCCGCTTGCAT
>DUDC01000059.1 GCA_012959465.1 Planctomycetaceae bacterium | reverse complement strand
ATTAAGATCTCCATGCTGTCAGCATACTAGTGTTAGCCCACGCCAGAAGGCGTTGGCGCTGGCAATTCACTCTTCGCGCAATCTTTTACGCAAATAACCCCGACATCGTTCGAAAAACGGAATGTTCGCAGAATCCGCATAATCGGGATAGGTCCACGGGCGAGTCTGCCAGCTGCCCCGGTGAAAGAACAATGTTACCTCGGCGAAGATCCCGTCCCGCAGGTAAATGCGATGGTCACGATCCTTCGTTGTTGCCAATACTAGCTTCGCTTCAGTGATGTAGCCTGGGTCGATATTCAACGGCCGGCACTCGGGAAAACGGTCCGCACAGGCGACCTCCCACGCGTTCGACTCTTTTTTCCAATCTGCCAGTTCGGACGGATCAACAAGCACCTCGAAAGCGTAAAACCGTTTGACAATGCCTTTGCCCATCGTGCCTTCATAGTACGACGTGTAATCGAAAGGAAATGGTTCACCTTCAACGGCCAGAGGCCCCCACGATTGGGACATCTCACCGACTGCCCATTCGAAGAGTTCCGCGTGCCGTGAAAAGACGGTCGCGAATCTCAGTACACTCACGATTTGTTTGACATCACCCATCGGTGTTGGCGGGAGAATACGGAATCGAAAACGTGCTGATCAAAGCTGCCCCAACATGGTCCGTTCGCCGACTCCCCCGACTCCTTTCGAACTCAATACGCTCTGGCAAACACGGCCCGTTTCTTAGTCGCCACGCCAGTAAAAATACAAGGCCCATCCGACGTCGATAGCTCTTCATCGACGGGAATGCAACGCGCGGTCACTTGCAACGGCTTGAGCGTGGCTTCGATCTCTGGTTGATCGACAAAGTTTGCAATTGCAAATCCGCTCTGTGGCGATCGGAAATATTCCTCGAACTCGGCCACGCTCTTCACCACTTGGGTGTTTTCCTCGCGCATGGCCAGCGCGCGGTCAAATAATCCCTGCTGGATCTCATCCAAAATCGCCCCAACATTGGCTAGCAGTTCACTGCGGCCCATCGAAATTTTCTTCCCTGTATCCCGGCGGCCAACGAACGTCGCGTTATTGGCGATATCACGAGGTCCGACTTCGATACGCAACGGCACACCACGCTTGACGTGCTGCCAGTTTTTCTCGCCGCCGCGAATGTCCCGGTCGTCGATTTGCACCTCGATGGCCTGACCGTCGCCAAACGTCTTTTGGCCGAGGTCCGCTTTGAGTGAATCGCAGTACTCCAACACCAGTGGTCGCTCGTCGTCGTTTCGGTAGATCGGCAAGATCACCACCTGCCGCGGGGCCAACCGCGGAGGCAACACCAATCCATCGTCGTCGGAATGGGACATGATGAGGGCGCCAATCAAACGCGTTGAAACGCCCCATGATGTCGTCCAGGCAAAAACCTCTTGTCCATTCTGATCCTGAAATTGAATGTCCTGCGCACGCGAGAAATTCTGACCCAGAAAGTGCGACGTCCCCGATTGGAGCGCCTTGTGATCCTGCATCATCGCCTCGATCGAATAGGTGGCCACGGCACCGGGAAATCTCTCCGTTACGGTCTTCTCGCCACGAATCACCGGCATCGCCATGTACTTTTCGGCAAAATCACCGTAGACGTGCAGCATCTGAAGGGTCTCATCCCAGGCTTCCTGCTCGGTCGCGTGGGCCGTGTGTCCCTCCTGCCAGAGAAACTCGGACGTCCTCAAAAATAGCCGCGTCCTCAATTCCCAGCGGACCACATTTGCCCATTGATTGATCAATATCGGTAGGTCGCGGTAGGACTGGATCCAACGCGAGTACATTTCTCCAACAATTGTCTCACTCGTTGGCCGCACAATCAGCGGTTCTTCGAGCGGTCCCGCCGGCCTCAGCCCTCCGTCGGGGTCCGGCTCGAGACGATGGTGTGTGACCACGGCACATTCTTTCGCGAACCCTTCGACGTGTTCCGCCTCTTTCTCCATATAGCTCATTGGAATGAAGAGCGGAAAATACGCGTTCTCGTGCCCCGTTTCCTTGAATTTGGCATCGAGAACTCGCTGCATGTTCTCCCAAATGCTCCAACCCCATGGCTTGATGACCATGCACCCTCGGACGGGTGAGACTTCGGCCAAATCGGCCGCCTTGATAACCTGTTGGTACCATTCGGGATAGTCTTCGCTACGAGTTGGCGAAATGGCGTTTTTCTGTTTTTTTCCCATGTGATCGGTCACGCACTATCAAGCGGATGTTCATTTGGAACGTACATTAGGTGGACATGTTCGCACGAATCGGGTTCGTTTGGCAAGACGGCCATCGTCGCGTACACCACCGTCTGGCGACCGGGTCCACTGTTGATTTTGAAGCCGTGCCGGACTCCGTAACCCGATGTATGAGCAAGAGAGAATGGAGTGGGACCAAACTGGACGGTCAACAGTCCTCCTTTTTACTGGCGGAACGGACTAGGTGAAGGAGTCCAGCCGGGTATTCGATTGCTGTCGCCTGCCGTACAATCCCACGTTCGGCCCAGGGATCCCCGCTCGAATGGAGCCCCGGCGACGCGCCGATCCCACCGTTCCATGTAGCAGGAGAGTCTCGTGAATCAGGACAGCAGCTCGAAGGAGCGGAGATGTGTAAATCAGCTCAGGGAGGGCGAGTCGTTAGAGCAGATCTTCCTGGCCGTTGACAAGCAGCTCCGCAGTAATCGAAGTGGCAACCTGTACCTGCAATTGCGACTGGGCGATCGCACAGGAACATTGACTGGCATGCTTTGGAACGCCAACGAAAAGGTAAGTAACACATTTGAAAAAGGGGACTTTGTACGGATCAAGGGCTCAACCCAGGTCTACAACGGCGGGCTCCAGATGATCGTGACTGCTGTCCACCGAGTCGCCCCGGAGAACATCTCAGACAAATCCGAGTTCTTCGTCTTGGATAGCCGACAAATCGAGCAGTTGTTCGCACAATTGACGCAACAAATCCGGGCGTTGAAGAACCATCACATGCGCAATTTGGCCGACTGTTTCTTGTTGGATGAAGAACTGACGGGGCGTCTGCAACAAGCGCCGGCCGGCATACGCAATCACCATGCGTACAGCGGCGGCCTACTGCAACACGTCGTCGGCCTGATCAGCCTTTGCGAGAACGTGGCGCCACTCTACCCGGCCGTTGACAGTGACTTGTTGCGATTGGGTGCCTTTCTTCACGATATTGGGAAAGTCGATGAGTTGCTATACGACCGAGAATTGGGCTACAGTGACGAGGGCCAGCTGGTGGGGCATCTTGTCCAGGGCGTGGCGATCCTCGACCAGAAAATTCGCGAATCGGAAAAGCTGAGTGGCGAGGCATTCCCAGAGGAGCTCGCTTGGCGACTGCGGCATATGATCGTGAGTCACCACGGCATTCCTGAATTTGGCGCCGTAAAGGTACCAATGACATTGGAAGCCGTTGCACTGCACTACCTTGATTCACTCGACGCAAAAATGAATAGCTATACGCAATGGGTCCAGGAAGACGCCAACAATGAATCCAATTGGACTGCCTATTCGCCGCAGGAATCGCGAAAGTTCTACAAGCCTAGCGTGAACACGGAACAAGACCACTGAACGAAACGTCTATTCGAGACAGTTCTTTCCACGCCGTTCGCCAGCCGGCCAACGGCATGATCGGTCGTTCAACGCTGTCAGTCGATGCCTGTGGACGTTCGCCAGCCGTGTTTTGGCAATACTGAAAAAGAACATCTTGTCGACGTTCATAGAACACATCCCCATCCATGATAGGCGTCGGCCAGGGCTGGGGTATAATTAATTGAATTGAATTAACGCTCGTCGCACCGTCGGACTCGCGGCCCAAAAAAAGGCCGCAAGAAGCCAGAAAAGGCACTTACGCGTGTCGGCGACGAACAAGGAAACAACTACATGGTAGACGAACCGCACAACGATGCGGCATTGGAAGAAGAGATTCTTCGACACGTAAATTCACAGGCCTATCAGCCAGTCAAATCGCGAGTGATCGCAAAAAAACTCGGCCTCGAGTCTGCAGAACAACGAAAACAACTGAGGCTGACATTGCGGCGTCTGTCCCGAGCCGGAAAGCTTGAGTTTGCGCCCAACCACATTGTCCGATCAGCTGGCTCGAAAACAGAAGACCGTTCGATCGTCGGAAAATTCAGCCGCACCAGTCGAGGTTTTGGCTTTGTCAAACCCTCCGAGGGTGAACCGATGGCAGGGCAGCCGGACATCTTCATTGCCCAAGAGGATTCAAAGGACGCCACCAATGGTGACTCCGTCCGAGTCCGTTTAAACAACCGCCGCAAGTCGACTCAGAAGGGTCCCCGCGGACGAATTCTTGAGATCGTTGAGCGTAGCAAACATCGATTCGTTGGAACACTACTCGACCAGCTTCGTTTTCCATCGGTCCGGCTGGATGACAAACAGTTCACCCACCCCGTTTCCGTGGAAGATTCGGGAGCGAAATCGGCTCAACCAGGTGACAAAGTCGTGATCGAATTCGTACGGTTCCCCACGACGTACGACGATGGAGTCGCGGTGATCGTCGAGGTCCTCGGCGCTCGCGGCGCCCCTGGTGTCGACACGCTGACCATCATTCATGAGTTTGAATTACCGGGTGAATTTCCGGAACAAGTCCTCGATGATGCGCGTGAACAAGCTGAGAAATTTGAGCCGGAGTCCCTCGGCGATCGAATTGACCTTCGCGAACATACCACCGTGACAATCGACCCAGTCGATGCCCGAGATTTCGATGATGCGATTTCACTGACCGAACTGGAAAATGGGCACTGGAAATTGGGAGTACACATCGCAGATGTGGCCCATTTCGTTCCGATTGGATCACCACTTGACCAGGAAGCTCGAGACCGCGCGACGAGTATTTACTTGCCAGACCGCGTTATCCCGATGCTTCCAGAGATCATCTCGAATCACCTTTCCAGTTTGCAACCGCAACAGCCACGCTACGCCAAAACGGTGTGGATCGAATTCACCGAAACGGGTGTACCCGTCCACAGCGAAGTACAACGATCGGTGATACTGAGTGATCATCGCTTTTGCTACGAAGATGTGGACGAATTGCTCGCGGACGCCGAGACCTGGCGTGCCAAGATCGATCCACCGCTGGTCGATCTTGTCCTGCGGATGCACCGTCTGGCGATGCTACTCCGCCAGCGGCGAGGAAAAAACGGTGCCTTAGAGTTGCACCTGCCCGAAACAAAAATTGACTTGGACAAGGAAGGGCAAGCCGTCGGCGCGCATCAGGTGGAACAAACGGAAAGCCACCAGGTGATCGAAGAATTCATGCTCGCCGCAAACGAAGCGGTGGCCTTACAGTTAGCCGATAAAGAGTTGTACTTTCTGCGACGTATTCACGAGTCACCAACACCGAATCGGTTGTCAGAACTAACCCAGTTCGCTCGAGAACTCGGTTTCACGTGCGAGAACTTGGCGAATCGATTCGAAACACAGAAAGTCCTTCAAGAATCGGTTGGCCATCCTGCAGAACGAGCAATCAATCTAGCGGTACTTCGCTCGATGCAAAAAGCGGTCTATTCACCTCGGCAGGAGGGACACTACGCCCTCAACAGCGATAACTATTGCCACTTCACGTCGCCGATTCGCCGTTATCCCGACTTAGTCATCCATCGCATGTTTGACGATCTGTTGAGGGGCAAACGCCCCCGGTCAAATTTCGGCCAACTGGCGACGATGGGTGATCACTGTTCGGATCGTGAGCGGCGAGCCGAAAAAGCGGAACGGGAACTGGTCAAGCTGAAACTGCTTGGATTGCTCGCGCAGCAAATTGGCACAGTAATGCAAGCGGTGATCACCGGGGTCGAGGACTTCGGGCTCTTCGCACAGTGTGTCGATCTCCCCATCGACGGGTTCCTGGCCCTCGACGCGTTGCCGCGCGATCGATACTATTTTGATGCCTCGGCCCATCTGCTCTGGGGGCACGGCGAGCAAAACCAATTCCGTTTAGGTGACGCCATTGCGGTGGAAGTGGCCCGAGTTGATTTCGATCGCCGCGAATTGACGTTGAAACTCACCGGTGTTCGCGGGACTGCACTCAATTTTCAAACTGCAAAAACGGACAGCGAGGAACGTGCTCGTGAACAGCGGACTCGCCGACCTCGCGGCGACGCGGCGGCGGGCGAGGGCGGACATCGAAAGGGCAAGCCCGGACGGAGCCAGAAAAACGAGTCACAGAAATCGAGGACCCGCGTTTCGAAATCGAGCAGAGGAAAATCCAGCACCGGCAGACCCAGTACAGCCAGACCCAGTACAGCCAGACCCAGTACAG
>DUDC01000058.1:34847-36838 GCA_012959465.1 Planctomycetaceae bacterium | reverse complement strand
AAATTGGGCGTGAGCTTAATCGGCCCTTTCATGTTGATCTACATAAGTCGATCTCGGTGACACTCAAGCGACTCTACGACGTCGACATGGATGGATGGATGATGGATACCGCTGAGTAAGTTTTGTGGCGTTGTAGGATTGTACGTAGGCATAAAGCTCGGTTTTAGTTCGAGGCGTCACCTAAGCGAGTTCATTCACCGCGCAAATGTATCTCTACGATTCGATTTTGGTGGAGGCTCTCGTGATCGTCGGCCGAGAGTACAGCATACTCTTTCCCCTGGTCGTCCTTTTTCACTGCATAGCCAAAGTGCTTCCCGGTCCGTGGGTTCAGCAGCGCGGGTAACGGCTCCAGCTTCTCGAGTGATCTGGGAAGCGCGTCATTCACCGCGGCGTACGCTCGGATCACCTCGGTTGTTTGCCACGGCTGGCAGCAGCAAGTTAATAATTGCTGGAGAGAATATGCGGAGGCCAGGGACGACAAGGCGACCGATATTCTCACACTAAGGCACAAGGACACGAAGGCGCGGCATCTATGCGTGGTTTCTTGTTCGGTGTTCGGAGCAGGGGGAAAGGGGAAGACGGATACACATCAATGTTCGATGGTCGATCATCGAATGTCCAACATTTTCCATTCGGAAAAGGTCGCTGCTTGACCGCAGCCAATGGGAACTTCTCCGGAAAAATCTAGCAGGTTCCACACCAAGGCGCGGTCAATCTTGAATCGCCGACCGCTGTTGGAAATTCGAATACCCTGATAGTCGTCGACGTAACCACGTCGGGCCGTCCGCTGTAAGAGTCTCTCGCGTTCGTCGCGGTGAACTGGTTCGGTAGTCTGCCGAGATGGGGTCGAAGTGAAGGTGGCGACATCCATTTCCCACAGCTCCAAGGCAGCGAGATTCCCGTAATTCAACAGTGGATTGAATTCTGTTCCATGGGACACGACGATCCGATCCGCGTGGAATAATCGTCGCGCATCCTCGACCCGGTCACCAGACCGTGGTAACAGTTCGTCTCGCAACCAGTGCGCGTAAGAGTCGAGCAATATTTGAGCCTGGGAGACCCAGACGTCATCGCGCCAAACGTCATTGGACATGAGTTGCCAGTGGTCAATCGTTCGAGTTGAGTAACCAGGCGACGGCGTTTTGTAACAATTGTCTGACGTCCGACTGCTGCAGATCGTCGCTGTGCCCCAAGGAAGTGTAGAAGGCCTTTCCACCAAACTTTGTCGTATTTGTCCACGCCAACGGTTCGGTGAATTGCCCACCGACGGTCCCGGTCAACAGTGGATCCGCACCCGCGTTCAGCGGACTGACTTGATACAGCGAACCGTGGCCAACCAGTTTGTCGATCGCGACGCCCCGCAGGATCGGATGCCTGGCACGGCCTTTGGTCACGGCGATCTTTGCCGTCGCACCGTCCTTGTGGTGCCCCGAGTAACTTCCGCCAATCACGTCCGCGTCGAACGTCTCCCACACGTTGCATCCGTCAGGTGGTGCCGTGCCGCGCAATGAAAAAGCGTGATTCGCCGTGCGGATTCCCAAAACGGGTTTTCCGGACTTGACGAACCGCTGTACTGCCGCAAGCTGCTTTGCCGGCAAGGCACGACGCCTGACGCTGACCAATAGCAAGTCGGCGTCTTCCAATGCCGCTTCGATCCCGGGCAGGTCGTGACGGTCCTTTTCATTGGCGTGAATAAGCGTCACACGGTATTGTTTTCCCAGATGAGAGATCGCCCATGCAGGCAGCGTTTGATTGGTCTTGTATTCTCGTTCTGCCATTGCAATGACCACGTGTGGTCGCCGGTCACCGGCGAACCGAAACGTCTCGCCGCCGATCAGTTGGTCACTGGTAATCGTCGGGCAAACCCACTTTTCAATGTGCTCAACGATCAAGTCAGTGCCCATAAAATGGCTGACGAACGGTCGCCGCGCTGGATTGTACATCGTGTCGGTCATGTCACGCATCAAGACGACGTTCTTACCGTAGCGGGC
>DUDC01000058.1:26569-34811 GCA_012959465.1 Planctomycetaceae bacterium | reverse complement strand
GTTTTCAATCTTTCGATCTTCCAAAATGCTCCAGATCTCTGCGCCGTCATCGCTGATGTAGTCGCTTTCCAAAATCGTCAACTGTTCGGTTTGCCGAGTCCATGGCGCTCCGGCATTCTTTCCCATTGCCTCGAGTTGTTTCGCCCACTTGGCGTGCTCCTCGGCATCATCGTCTTCACCACCGTCGCTCTGATCGATCGGGTACACTCCCTGTTCTTCTTGCGGTATACCTCGGCACCATTGACTGATTTCCGCCGGTAGCTGTTTACTGCGAGGGGTCTTGACCGCATGCAACCGAGCCGGGTGTTGTTTGTAGAATGACGTGCAACTGCTCGGTGCATGGATGACGATCGCTCCCAATTCACGGAACTTGACGAGCACCTTGTCCAATCTTGGCGCAAGCTCCGCACCACGGAGCGTCGCATTCTTGCAATGGTGCAGGTCCCACATGTCACAGACCACAACTGCCGTCTGCTTGCCGATCCAGCGTTCATCGTGGTTGCGGATATGAAATCGTCCACTGCCCTCTGAGGTTTCTGTACGATCGCGCAGCGATAGATCAAACGGCTCGTCCGCCAGCCCGACCGACGAGTTCCAGCCGATTGTGAAGACTGCGGTAAACAGGACGGACAAACAAGTGGTTCGCATTGCATGTGTCTCCTAATGGAAGGAGCATCGGATGGATGCCGCAGCTTTCAAGGGTAGAGTATCGCGCGGCGGGAAACAACAAAACACGTTTTTGAACAGTGCCTCGTTTTTATAGAGTGCCCCGTTTTCATAGAGCGCACAGAGCCGTTCCAAGAAACGGGAAGGGCGAGCCAAGTTGTTGGCTCGCCCTATTGCGTCAGTTCTGATTTTTTGGCGATTTCTACTCGCGTGGACGAACCGCCCCGGTCAGGCCGGTATAGTCCCGTCGATCACTGCTGTGCCAAAGTGGTTGGCCCAATTCAACGCGTCGTCGCAGTGCGTCGATTTTCTCATCCGAGCCGGCAGGGGCATTGGTCGCTGAGAATCCATTGCCCTCATCGGGAGCGAAGTCTTCGTCGTGCCCATACTTCAGAATAGCTTCAAAGACGTTTGTCACGTTCTCCATCGTTTTTCATGTCTCCAGGCGGGAATGTTATGAATCTGCCGAACGAAATCGAACCCGTTTTGAAGTCGTCGGCTGTGTTTCTACTTGTAGTGCTCTGTCGGTCGAGCAATTGCACCATTTTGACTTTTAGTTTGACTTTTAGGCCCAGTGTTACGCTCTGCCTTCCCGTACACCCATGTGACGTGATGGAAGATCGTAAATACCGTTCCGGCGGAATCTGCCCCAAAAACGTCTTTGGGAATTCGTGAATAAGATTGCCTGCCCAGCCGAACAAAATTTGCTCAACCCTTTTTTCACTCGATTGACGTTCGTAACGCCGCGCTATGAAAGCATGCCATTATTTTCGAGCGGACCGTAAAGTCAAGCATTTTTCTCCGCAAATCCCGATAATCCGCCGGATTTTGGTGTCGGCATTGGGAGAAGATTCCGACTGCAGGTCAGTTTGACGATAGGGCGACTTTTTCTTTTCAAGCCCCCTTGCACAGTCCGCGTGCGGCGTGGTAACTCCAACACCGTTACGCTGCATTAACGGCGTCGATTTTCCCTTACGTGCTTCTCGTTGTTTAGGCCTGTCGACGAGGGCGCGGTGGGAAGTTAGATTGACCCAGCGATGTGTGGACCGTTGAGTCGCGGTGCGGCAAAATGTCGCAGGCGCGCGACATTGACGTTGGTCAGCCCCTCGCTGACGAAAATCACTCCGGAGACTCAGCGGACGATGTGGGTTCAGAAACAGCTCCAGTTACGCCCGTTTCCGCGAGGATTCCAGCTGATCACGGATCAGATTGCCGATACGATCCCCGAGATTGGCCAGGTCGATGTGGGCCTGTTGCACGTGTTTATTCAACATACGTCGGCTTCGTTGACCATCAACGAAAACGCCGACCCCGATGTGCGCATCGACTTTGAGTCCACGATGAGCCGCGTGGTGTCGGAGAGTTTTCCCTACGTTCATACACTCGAGGGCCCTGACGACATGCCAGCCCACATCAAGGCCTCGATGATGGGAAGCAGTGTGACGATTCCAGTCGGTGGAGGGAGAATGCAGCTTGGCACATGGCAGGGCGTCTACTTGTGCGAACATCGAAATCGCGCCACCGGGCGACGTTTGATCCTGACGTTGCACGGCGAATCGGCGGGGGACCAGTAGAATGTCTTGGGACCAGATCTTCGGCCATGACCACTTGGTCGACCGCTTTCGAACGGCCGTTGTCAGGGAGCGGCTGGGCAGTGCTTTCCTATTCGTCGGTCCCGACGGCATCGGCAAACGGCGTTTTGCGTTGGAATTAGCCACCGCATTGCTCTGCGAAAGAAACCCCGAATCTGAACTGAACGCCTGCGGTCAGTGCGAGGCTTGCCAAATGGTGGCGGCCGGCTCACACCCCGACCTGTTTACCATCGAGAAACCGGATGACAAAGCGTCGATTCCGGTCGAACTGATCATCGGCGACCGGGACCACCGGAATCGCAAGGGGCTGCGTCACGAGATATCCCTCTCACCTTTTCGCGGTGGTCGCAAAATTGTGGTCATCGATGACGCCGATTTCTTGTTCGAGGAAGCGGCCAATTCGTTGCTTAAGACGCTTGAGGAACCACCGCCTAGGAGCGTCTTGATATTACTCGTGGCCAATCTGGCGGGGCAGCTCCCGACCATTCGTTCACGTTGTCAGGTCGTGCATTTTCAGCCGTTGTCAAACGATCAAGTCGAGCAAATTCTCGGATCGCTGACCGATTTCGAACCAGCCGTGTCGTTCCAGTGCCTGGCGTCACTGTCGGCCGGAAGTCTCGACCAGGCGATGCGTTGGGCCGATCCGACCCTGCTTGAATTCCGCACGGCGTTCCTAGCGGTACTTGGGGAACGTCAATGGGCCAGTACGCTGTTGGCCAAACAAGTTGCCGATTTCTTAGACCAAGCCGGTAAGGAAGCGGCGGCGCGACGCGATCGTTTTCGAACCATCGTACAGTGTGCCGAACAGTTCTACCGCGCGTTGATGCGACGACTGATTGGACAGCCGCACAAAGCGGATGAAGCGCTTTGTCGGGCCGTCGATCGGGCCGCCGAACATTGGCAGGCGGGTACCGAAGGTGTGGCCCGTTGTCTCGACCGCTGTCTGGATGCCGAACGTGAGGTTGCCGCCAACGCGAACCAAGCGCTGCTTGTCGAGTGCTGGTTGGACGATCTGGCCGGACATACGAACATGCGGAAGGGAGCCGCGGTCCATGTTTATTAGCTTTGACGGTGTGGATGGCGTCGGCAAATCGACTCAGATCAATTTGTTCTGTCAATGGCTGGATGAACTTGGCAAAAAGTATGTCGTTTGCCGGGATCCCGGCACTACGATGTTGGGTGAGAAGATTCGCGACCTGCTCTTGGATCGCCACGAGATGCAGATCGACCGTCGCAGCGAAATGCTGCTCTACATGGCAGCTCGCGCACAGTTGGTCGACGAGGTGATTCGGCCGGCGCTCGCTGACGAAATGATGGTTATTTCCGACCGATTCCTTCTGGCAAACGTTGTCTACCAAGCCCATGCTGGAGGCCTATCCGTCGATACGACATGGCAAGTTGGGGCTGTTGCTACCGGTGGTCTGGAACCCGATCTGACGCTGCTTCTGGACATGGACGTTGACCGAGCGTTCGCTCGGTTGGGCGGTGAGCACGATCGGATGGAGGCGCAAGGTGTCGAGTACCTCAAGAGGGTCCGGGACGGGTTCTTGTTGGAAGCGGGCAAGCGATCGGACACGATTTGCGTGATCGATGCCGGCCAATCGATTGAGTCGATTCACGCTGAAATTCGACAAACAACATCACCCATTATCTGTAGATAACCCATTATCTCGACTTTGGCCGCTCGAATGTCAAAGTTTTCGGATTAGCGAAAGTTTAACGCTTACCGCGACGATGACAGTTTTGCCGCATGTTCCGTAGGAATGGCACGTGTGTCCGGGGGGACCAGGCGTTGAAGATGCGCAGCACTTCATTGCGCATCTTCAACGTGTTTTTTCCATCCACCCTCCTGGGCTCTGCATAGGCGTGTCATACAAGGAACTGCGATCCATGGACTGCCGGAATTCCCTAGCCAAGTCTTGGTTGGTCATCCTGCTCATGGTGGCGACCGGTTGCCATCCCAGGCAACCATTCTATTTTCACAATGATGGCGACCTCTCCCACCTGATCGATCACGTGACGGAGATGGCTTACCCAGACGTCGAGCACGCCAGCCTGGCAGAAGTAACGCATGCTGCGCCGCCCGTCAGTGTTGCCGATCCCGATTTCGATCAATTCTGGGACATCGGATTGGAAGAATGCGTATCGATGGCGTTGCACAATAGCGCCGTCATTCGCAATGCGGGGGCAATCACACAGATCGGATTTGCCGACGCTTTGCTAAATCGCACAGCTTCCTCACCGACAACCTACGACTCGGCAATCTCTGAATCCAACACGCTCGGTGCGCCGCGACGTGTCGACTCGAATAGTGGCAGCGTCTTCCTGTCGGAAGATCGCCTGGTGCGAGCAACAGAGCAGGGTGTGGAAGACGCCCTTTCCGAGTTTGACGCGAGTTTCTTCAGTCGGGCGAGCATGAGTACGCAGGATCGGCCGCGGAATGTCGAGACGGGTAACGTCTTCAATCCGCAGTTGTTCACGGGCCGCAACGGAAGTTTCCTAGCTGCCATTTCGAAGAAGACAGCGACAGGCGGTGTGTTCACATTACGCAATCGGACCACGTATACGCAGAACAACATTCCGATTGGGTTGGGTCGCGCACTACCATCGGACTGGGTCACCGAAATGCAGATTGAAGTGCAGTACCCGCTGATGCGAGGTCGAGGCGCGCTGATCAACCGAATCCCTGTCACGCTTGCTCGAATCAACACCGACATAAGCGTGGCCGAGTTTGCCGGTTCGGTACGAAACTTGATACTGGACGTCGAGAACGCATACTGGGACTTGCACAGCTCCTACCATCAACTGGAAACGGCTCGGGTAGCTCGCGACAGCGCGACGAGACTCTGGCGTGTAGCGATCGCCAAGTCCCGAGAGGGAACAGATAGTGTCCGCGACGAGGCCCAAGTGCTGGAGCAATACCACTTCTTTTCGGCCGCTCTCGAGATGGCTCAGAGCAATCTATTCGACGTCGAGAACCGGCTTCGCTGGCTGCTGGGTCTCACCCCGACCGATCGCCGGATCTTGCGACCATCGACAAATCCGACGAAAGCGGAAGTGACTTTTGACTGGGAAACCGTCAAGCAGGACTCGTTGTTCAAGAGCCCCGAACTTCGCCAGCAAAAGTGGCGCATCAAGCAAGCCGAATTGGAACTCGTTTGGGCTCGCAACCAAATTCTGCCGCGTTTGAATCTCTTTTCCTCCTATTCATGGGTTGGTGCCGGAGACCATCTGGTGAACGCCGACCGCAACGGTTTGGATTTCCCCGCCTCGGGTTCCACGGCATTTGATGAGTTATTTGGCGGCACATTTCAGGAGCTTTCGGTGGGACTCGATTTTCAACCGAATCGATTCGGGGCGCGTCGCGCTCGGGCGGGTGTCCGCAACAAGCAACTGCGGCTCGTTCGAGCAAAGAAGCAGCTGGAAGAAATGGAGCTGCAGCAAGTTCACTTGATCACGAACGCCTGGCGACGAGTCAAATTGCAGTACTCGCAGTCGATCTGGCAGTACAATCGCTGGATTGACACCGTTGAAGACGTGAAAATTTCCGAGGCATTGAGGACTGGTGGGAGTAGAGATTTGCCGTTGGACCAATTGTTGGATGCCTATCGCCGCAAAGCGGATGCCCGAATCGCTTTCCACCAATCGCTGACCGAGTACAACAAGGCAATCGCCTTGGTTCACTTCTATCGCGGCACGCTTTTGGATTTCAACAGCATCCACCTCGCCGAGGGCCCCTGGCCAGCCAAAGCGTATGACGATGCCCACGAAAAAGCACGAGCGCGTGATGCCAGCTACTACCTAGACTACGGATCGACACGACCGAGTGTGGTAAGTCGCGGTCCGGTTGAAAATCAGCATTTCGAAGCTCCCATCACCGGCGACGAAGCTCGTATCATCAGCGACGAAGCCGTCGGGAGCGGACTGCGACAAGAGCCGTGGAATGGCGCAACGACTTTGGAAGACGTGCACACACCCAATCTACTACCTCGTTCCACGTCGCCAAAACCACCCGAGAACGACCATACTCCTGTCGGCCGTCGGCCCGACGAGGGCCCCGATCTGCAGGCACCCATACGAGCCGAGACCCCGCAAAACAGTCGCCGCCAGTTGGTTCGATCGGTGAGTCATGAACGGCCTGTCGTCGATTCTTCCAACCCACTTCGCAGTGCCTCATTCGCGAAACCATCGCTGCGATAGTTTTCGCGGGTATCTCAAATTCAGCGAAGTTCTGCCAGGAAAGTCCTTGCAATTTGCTCCCGTAGGGCGTTCTAATTAGTCCTCGAATCGGCCTTTTATCGTGTGCGACTGCGCCCGATCGACTCGAAGTCGGAAGTATGGCAAGGACTAACTCTGCGAGCCAATTTTCAACCTGAGGGAGACTAACTGGTGAACAACACAGAATCCAAAAAAGTACTGTGCGGCGTTTTGGCTATTTTTCTTGGCGGACTTGGGATTCACAAGTTCATGTTGGGGTACACCAAAGAGGGAGTGATTCAGATTATAATTAGCATTGGATCTTGCGGGATCTTGAGCATTCTTGGCCTGATCGAAGGCATTATCTACCTCACCAAGTCCGACGAAGAGTTCATTCAAACGTATCAGGTCGGTCACAAAGGGTGGTTCTGACGCGAATTCGCGATCGTCGATACGACGATAAATTGGTCTCACACGAAGACACTAGCGGCAAAGTGTCGCTTGGTGCATTTCGTGGAGTAGATATAGCGGCAGATTTCTAACGATTCGCTGTGCTGAGTAACTTTGCCAGGTACTCACGCGACTTGTTGATTTCGGCGGTGACTTCTCGCGTGGTCTCGAGGATGGGGATACCGCGCGGCACGGGATGCATGAAGATCTCAGTCCAGCCGCGGTATTTGATATCGCGCAGCGCGGACAAAATCGGTTGGAAGTCCAGCGTTCCCCTTCCTGGCATCTGTAACAGCTCCTGTTCTTTTGGCAATTTCGTGTGGCAGCCCATGCCGTGTTGCCAGGCGTAGAACATGACGATCGATTCACCTAGATCGCGGATCAAGTTACTGATCAGTTGCTCGTTTTGCGGAAGGTGGTACGGCGCCAAGGCGATACCCAAATGTTTCGACGGCCGCAGTTCCGACAACCATTTTAGAGAATCGGGCGAATCGAACAGATTGTTTCCGTGATTTTCGATCGCGATTGTAACGCCCGTCTCACCGGCAACCTCGAGGTGCGGTTTCATCTGCTCGATGAAACTCGCCACCGCCTTTTTCAGCTCGGCACCCACCACGCCTTTTGGGCCACGTCCTCCAGTGACGATGGTGCGACATTTCAGCCGTTGAGCCAAACGCATTTCGTTTTGCAGTCCGAACGGTCCAAGCTGGTATTGAGTAATGCAACCGAGACTCACGTCGTGAGTCTTGAGCAATTCCGCGAACTTCTCTTCACCGAGTTCCGACAGTTGCTCCCTCTGATTGCCGTGGACCTTCGGCCAAATGTCAATGGCTGTCGCGGCCGTCTTACGGACCTGGAGCAGGATCTCCTCGACGCTCGTATAGCCATACATGCAAGACCCAACGATGTACCGCAACTGAAACGAGTCAGCCTCGTCGCCCCTGAGAGGAGATGGCAGCATTGGAGCGGCAATCGCCGCAGCGGTCACGGCGCAGAATTCTCGACGGTTGGCCGTCCAAGTTCTGGATGGTGTTCGAATTCGATTCATCGTGAGGGCTCCAACGGTTAATAAATGCCCGATTACTCTGTGAAAACACTGGCGCAGCCAGTGCCACACATTGGTAATCAATTAGTGTGTGCCACTGGCTCCGCCAGTGCCGCGGTGGTTAAAGGTTGGCGCGAACATCTTGCGATGCCATGATGACAAGCCGCAATTCGTTCGCGCACCCCAGCTCAAGACGATCATCATCCCCGAGGATGCCCTTATGTTAACCCGTGTCCGATCCGCCGCAAAACAATTCACTTTAACGACATTGATCGTCGCCTGCCTCGTCGGC
>DUDC01000058.1:0-26559 GCA_012959465.1 Planctomycetaceae bacterium | reverse complement strand
AAGCTCAGGTGTTCGACGAGCAATTCGATCACTGGCCCACTGATGTCAAGATCCACGGCAGAGTGATACTGGGAACCTCATTGGTTAAGGGTCTGTCGCTGGAGCCGTATCTTCCTCGTCCCATCGATGAGAAAAAGATCGCCATCTTGGCTGACGGGCCAGTGGACGAGGCACTGGCCGCCGACCTGCGAGCGCTGATGGGCATCAAGGATGATGACAAGGATGATGACAAGGATGATGACAAGGATGATGACAAGGATGATGACAAGGACGAGGGCGAGGGCGAGGGCGAGGGCGAGGGCGACAGCAAGGACCACAAGGACCAGGGCAAGAATAAAGACGGCAAGGACGAGGATAAAGACGATAAGGACGAGGGCGACGAAGAGCGCGAGCCGGCACCGATCTCTCTTGAGGAGGGTCGGCTTGCCGAGCAGTTGACCGGGCTACTCGCCGATATCGATGTCTGTTTCTGGTATTCCACCGACCCGCTGGATAAGGACCGTATAGCGGCAGTGATGGAGTCGACGACTCCGATCAAGGAGTTCTTAGCGAGAGGTGGAAGTCTGGTAGTCATCGGTGAAATAGCCGAGCTTTTTGGCGGCACTTATCGAAGTCTTGTGGACGATTCAAACGACACAACGCGTGGTCTCGGCATCGTCCCCGACACGTTGATCTCATTCGGCCGACAGAAACACCCAGTGCAGCGATCGTTCACTCTCAGCGAAATCGCACGTCGGCCACGCACTGTGGGCGTTGAAGTCTCGCCGCGGACCTACCTCGTCCTCGCCGGTCGGAAAATGCTGACCATTGGCGCGGGACAGGCCACATTCCTACTGATGGCTAACGAGCACCTTCCACTACGAGTCGCGACGATTTCAGCGCAACGATCGCGACGCCATACCCCTGAACAGTTTCTGCTCGATCTAACCGAATGGCGCCGCGACGCGATCGACCGCACGATCGACCGCTTCCCTCGCCTCGATCCGGAGACGCCACATGTCGAAAACGGCACACTGATCATTGTTGGCGGAGGCGGCATGCCCAATGGTTTGATGGATCAATTTGTCGAATTGGCTGGCGGCGTTGAAAAGGCTCGGTTGATCTACGTGCCGTGCAGCGAACAGGATGAATTGTCAGCTGAGCAGGGGATGGTCAAAATGTGGAACAGGATGGGAGTCAAGCATGCGACCTTCATCCACACCAAGGACCGGGAGCGAGCCAATTCGGACGGTGCATTCTTGGAACCACTACGCGATGCCACAGGCATCTGGTTTGGTGGTGGGCGGCAATGGAACCTGGCCGACTCCTACTATGGAACGACCGCCCACAAGTTGATGAAAGACGTCGTCAAGCGGGGCGGCGTCATCGGAGGTTCGTCGGCTGGTGCGTCGATCCAGGCGAGGTATTTGGCCCGCGCCACGCCGATCCAGAACTTTCGGATCATGGCTCCCGGCTATGAACGAGGAGGACTGGGGTTCATCAGCGGCGTGGCGATCGACCAACATTTTTCCCAGCGAGGGCGTCAGAAAGACATGACGCAACTGGTCAATCGCTATCCCCAGATGCTGGGAATCGGACTCGATGAAGCCACCGCGATCATCGTAAAGGAATCAGTGGCTGACGTGGTGGGAAGGGGCAAGGCTCATTTCTATGACCGCACTGTTCCGGTGTACCCCGATCGTCCCGACTACATCGCGTTGGCGGCGGGTTCGAGCTACGATTTAGCGACCAGAAAGATTCTCAAAGATGCCGAAGAAGAGGCGCGTAAGAACGCACCTCGCCTAGTTTCACCCGAGGTCCACGCGGACGGAAAAGTGACGTTTCGACTGCAAGCACCTCGTGCCATGAAAGTCGTCGTCAAGGGACTGAATGGCCAGAAGCCACTCGAGTTGACCCGAAACAATTTGGGCGTGTGGGTGGGCACGACGGGCGTCTTGGCTCCGGAATTGTATAGCTACACTTTCGACGTCGACGGCGCGCTGCAGATTGATCCGAGCAATCGGTTCGTTAAGAAGTGGCTCACCTGTGGCAGTTTGGTAGAAGTCCCTGGTGAAACTCCGCGGATCTACGAGCAGACGGAGGTTCCGCACGGTAGCGTCCACCGCCATCTCTACAGATCCGAAGCGACCGCAGGGGAACGGGGCGTTTTCGTTTACACTCCTCCTGGGTACTCCGCCGACGAGGATGAATACCCGACGCTCGTGTTGCTGCACGGTTATGGTGATGACGAGTCCGCGTGGCTGGAGGTCGGCCGAGCGAATTTTATTGCCGACAATCTCATTTCCCAGGAAAAGATAAAGCCGACGATCATTGTGATGCCGTACGGACATCCTGTGCCGCGAGCGGTGCGTGGATCGTTTGACGGCTACGCAGAAAAGAACATCGACGTGCTTGAGATGGACCTGCTCAACGACCTGCTGCCGTTCTTGACGAAAAACTACCGCATCGCAAAGAACAGTCAGCAGATGGCGATTGTCGGGCTCTCGATGGGCGGGGGACAATCGCTCTCGATTGGATTGCGCAACACGGATCGATTTTCTGCGGTCGGTGGATTCTCCTCGTCGGCGCCGCAAGGAGAATCCTCTGTGATTTCGGATCACTTGGGTGGCATTGCCAAGCAAGATGCGAATGACGATCTGCGGCTGCTTTGGATTGGTTGTGGGAAGAGTGATTTTCTTTTTGAACGAAACAACCGATTCGTCGAATGGCTCGACGTTCAGGGCATCGAACACACATACCATGTTAGTGATGGTGGGCACGACTGGATCATTTGGCGGCAGTACTTGCCTCAATTTTTGACACTCACCTTTCCTCAGGCCGCCAAATAGAAAACGCTTCGGGACTCACCTCTCAAAGGTAACTTATGAACGGCCACGCCATCGATCGGCGCCAATTCGCCGGCGCCGTTGCTTCACTAGCGACCATTGGCATGCCAACCGGTCCGGTCATCAACGCCGCAGAGCCTGCGAAGAGAACCAAAGAGACGTCGGCGGACGTTGTTATTGTCGGTGGGAGTCTGGGCGGTTGTGCAGCCGCCATCGCTGCGTTGCGGAACGGTCTACGTGTCGTGCTTACCGAGGAAACCGATTGGATTGGTGGTCAACTCACCTCGCAGGCTGTTCCGCCGGACGAACACCGTTGGATCGAGACTCACGGTGCCAACGCCTCGTATCGGAGACTGCGAAGCCGGATAAGAGATTACTATCGACGTCACTATCCACTGACCGATGCCGCCAGACAACAACCCAACTTGAACCCTGGCAACGGCACGGTTTCCAGGCTCTGCCACGAACCTAGAGTGGCATTGGCCGTCCTCCGCGATTGGCTTGCGCCCTACATTAGCAGCGGACAATTGCAACTATTTACCGAATGTAAGGCAATCGGCAGCGAGTTGATGGGAGACCTGGTCCAGTCGGTGACGGTGACATCGCTTCGTTTTTCAGAACAGCGGATACTCACTGCGCCATACTTCGTCGATGCCAGCGAGTTGGGAGATCTCCTCCCACTGACGAAGACCGAATACGTCACGGGAGCCGAAGCCGGCAGCGAAACGAACGAGCTTCACGCGCAGGATCGGGCGGATCCTGCGAATCAACAGGCGTTCACGATCTGTTTTCCAATCGAATTCGTTCCGGGCGCCGATCACACGATCGATCAGCCGGCCGAGTATGCATTTTGGCGGGCGTTCATACCACCATTAGAGCCGGCGTGGCCCGGCCGGTTGCTCGATTTTACGTACACCCATCCGCGGAGTGGAATGCCGAGAAAACTCGGCTTCAATCCGCTTGGACCGAAATCGGATGGAGTGATCAACCTGTGGCACTATCGGCGAATCGTCCATGCGGCCAACTTTAAAGACGGTACGTATGGCGGTGACATCAGTTTAGTCAATTGGCCACAAAATGATTATGTGCTTGGAAACCTAGTCGGCGTGTCGGATCGCCAATGGCAGCATCATGTGCATCGCGCGAAACAGCTTAGCCTGTCGTTGATGTATTGGTTACAGACAGAAGCGCATCGCTTGGATGGCGGCGTAGGGTTCCCCGAGTTGCGGCTGCGCCCAGACATCGTCGGTACCGAGGACGGTCTGGCAAAGTACCCATACGTGCGCGAATCACGGCGAATCCGTGCCTGCTTCACCGTGCTTGAAGAGCATGTAGGCGCCGAACAGCGGGCCTCGATCACCGGTAAATCGGGAAACGAATTGAAAGCCGCGTCGTTTCCGGATAGCGTTGGTGTTGGCAGTTACGCTATCGACTTACACCCGTCGACTGGCGGAGACAACTACATCGACTTTGCCACGTTGCCCTTTCAAGTGCCGCTGGGAGCGCTGATACCGCATCGAGTCCAAAACCTACTGGCCGCCAGCAAGAACATTGGCGTGACCCATATCACGGGCGGATGCTATCGATTGCATCCCGTCGAATGGGGAATCGGTGAAGCGGCTGGATGTCTTGTCGCCCATGCTGTAGCGAGTCGCCTGAATCCTCACGCGATTTATCAATCGCCAAAGCGGCTGGAAGCATTTCAGAAAATGCTGCAAAAGCAGGGTGTCGAGATCTCATGGCCGGGGTAATTGACAAAACCCGACGCTAGCGGGTCGGCTCATTGAGTCGTAGGCGCTAGCCTCGGGTTTTTTTCGGCCGCGTTGTGCCAATCTCAGTCCCACCACCATTGGCCAGGCTTGAGTTGTTCTAAGCTGATCCGACTTTGAGTTTCCAGCAGCTTCCCTTCGGTGTCCGCCTGGATTTGATCCTTGCGAATGGCCTTTCGGGGCTGGATGTTGACGCCGCCACCAATGGGAGTCATCAGCGTGTTGCCCTTGAAAACGACATTGACCGCCGAGTCTACCGTTGCCGGCACCGGGTAGGTCGCGATGGGGAATTTTTCCTCGGAACCGAACAGGTCCATCGACCATCCAGACCGACCGTAGAAGTCCTGCTGTTGGATGTAAGCCGCCGCGATCGATAGGTCCATCAAGTTTCGCATTTGAGCGTAGACCGGAGCCCTGGCAGCCAGCTCGCCATACAAGCGAGTGAAACTCTCCACGAACTGTTGACTGGCTTTGTCGAATTTTCCCGATGCGGCTCGTTGACCGTCGCCACTGACCATTTCGTGTTCGCTGATCAACTTCACGCCGTCACCAGTCAATTGCATGGCATTGCCGTCGTCACTGACCATGACGCATTCATAATTCGGAGTGAAATACCAACGCTGCATGGCATTGCGCGAGACACCTCGCGGGCTGGCTTTGGAGATATAAGTCGTAATCTTGACCGGGGGTTGTTCCAGCCCGATGCCAATCAACTTCATGCGGTAGTCTGCTTCTACCAAGACCTGAGCAAAGTGAGACCTTGGTGAAATTCCCTGGACAGTAATCTTCTGAAGACCGAGGTTTTGCTTGAGAAGTTGAGCCAGAAGTCGCGGGTTGGCGACCGCTTCTTGAGGTGAAACTCGCGAGAGGAACTGGTTCATCCTCTGTAAACCTTGTTGACTCGGATCGATCGAAACGCTGATGACGTTTTCACGGCGACCATCGGGCGAATAGGCTCGCAAGGCAGCGATCAGGTCCTGCAGTTCCATGACGGCGTGACCGGAATTGATCCCGACGGCTCGGCCGGAAACATCTTCATAAAATCCTTCGGCGGGGCCTGCGATGACGATGTCGCCGGAATCTTCGTAAAAGAAGACATGCGTAATGCGTGTCAGGCCAGCCAAGTACTTCATCTCGACTGGTTCAATTTCACCTCGAGCGTGAATGACCATCATCGCGGCTTCGAGCCGATTCAGCGAGACTTTTCTCAGTTTGCTGTCTTTAAGGATGTCCGCTGGCAACATGGACTTCGCCGCGGCCTGACGAGCTCTTGTTAAAGCGCGTGTCGGGTCGGGGAAAAACCTTTTACTCAAAATACCGCGAGCGTCGATGAACACCCCAGCAGCGCCAGAAGCACCGCCGCCGCCTTGGCCGCCGCCACCTTGGCCGCCGCCACCACCACCACCACCGCCCTGTCCTAGAGCATCTTGGCTGACCAGCAAGAACAATGCGACTAAAAGTATGCACGCACTAGCGAGCCGAAAACGTGCGGATGTCATTAAACCAACCTCCTCCAGGTCCAACGGGCCGAATTGCCCAAGCGATAAGAGATAGTGTCTGCGAAGGCCTTACGCCACACAGCAGTGGTACGACACTTCTATCGTTACTTACATCTGATAATAATTGCGGAAACTGGGCATGGCAAGTAAAACCGGCATGAACGGGCATTTGGGGCCTTGTTACCACCCAAAAGAGCCCTTTTTTCGTTTGGTTGTTGAAAAAAGCGGCTCGAGTGCCGGTGCTACTACCTTCCTAGTTCCTCCTTTAGAATACCGTCGCGGGCGCTACTTGTCTTAGATTTTTTTGCGGCGGACGGAATCGATGAGCGAACGACCATTTGTGCATTTGCACTGCCACAGCCACTACAGCCTGCTGGATGGAGCGGCTTCGATCGATCGCTTGGTGGAACGGGCAGCGGATCACGGGATGAACGCACTGGCCCTGACGGACCACGGAAATCTGCACGGTGCGCTCGATTTCTACCGCAAGACGAAAAAGGCGGGCATCAATCCGATTCTCGGCTACGAGGCCTACATTGCACCGGGCAGCCGCTCCCATCGCGAAGCATCGTCGATGCGGGAATCGAGTTTCCATCTGACCTTACTAGCTCAAAACAAAGTCGGGTTTCGAAACTTGGTGAAGATGGCCTCCTCGGCGTCTCTGGACGGGTTTTACTTCAAACCTCGGATCGACAAGGAACTCTTGGAAGCTCACAGCGAAGGAATCATTTGCCTCAGTGGGTGTGTATCGAGTGAGTTCAACCGGATGCTATTGCGTGGTGGCGACACGAAGTCTCAACTGAGTGACGCGTGTGACATAGCGGCTTGGTTTCAGAAGATATTTGGCGACCGTTATTTCATCGAAATCATGAACAATGGTGTCGAGATCCAACGCATCGCCTTGGAAGGGGCGGTCGAAGTATCCCGTCAAATGGGGATACCGCTGGTGGCGACCAGCGACACTCACTACGTCGACCCGGAGGACGCCGAAGCACAGGACGTCATGCTCTGCATTAACACGGGCAGATTTCGAACCGATTCGTCGCGAATGAAAATGGACGGCAATCAGTACTACCTCCGTTCACCGGCCGAGATGTATGAGTGCTTTCCGGGGCTGGAAGAAGCTGTCGGCCGATCACAAGAGATTGCCGACACAGTAGACATCGAGATCGAGCTGGGCAAACGCCACTTTCCGACCTATTCGATCGACGATGGAATGTCAGCGGAACAGCTGTTGCGAAAGTTGTGTATCGAAGGTCTCAAAGACCGCTATGCGGGCAACGAAACAATGCAGCCTAACGGCGACTTATCACAGGAGGTGATGGCGCGGTTGGATCGAGAGTTGGGAGTGATCAACAAGTTAGGATTTCCGAATTACTTCCTTATCGTCTGGGACTTTGTCCGAGTTGGTCGGGAGATGGGCATCCCGGCTACGGCTCGTGGCAGTGGGGTCGGGGCGTTGGTTTGCTACGCGTTGTATATGAGCCATGTTTGCCCAATAAAGTACGACCTGTTATTCGAACGGTTCTTAGACGAGAGTCGCCTGGAAGCACCGGACATCGATATCGACTTTTGCAAAGAGCGGCGTGGCGAGGTCATCCGGTACGTCAAAGACAAATACGGTGAAGACAATGTGGCTCAAATTGGAACTTTTGGCACGCTGGCGGCTCGCGCCGCTATTCGCGACGTCGGTCGCGTGCTGGGAATTCCTCTGACACGTGTCAGCCAAGTCATATCGATGGTTCCCGAGGAGTTGGGAATCACCCTCGAAGAGGCACTCGAAAAGAGCGACGACTTAAGGAAGACTTACGACGGCGACGGGGCAATTCGCGAGTTGTTGGATCTGGCGATGAAGATCGAGGGATTGGCACGCAACGTCGGAACGCACGCCGCCGCGGTTGTAATTGCAGACAAGCCCCTAACCGAATACGTACCCCTCTGCCGCGTTTCGGGAAAAACGGACATCATCACTCAATGGTCGATGAATGATGTCGAAGACGCCGGACTGTTGAAAATGGACTTCCTCGGTTTGCGGAATCTGACGATCCTGCAAAAGGCGGTCATCATGATTCAGCAAACGACAGGCGAGGAGATCGACCCGTTAGATTTTCCGTTAGACGACGAAGAGACCTTTGCCCTTTTATGTCGAGGTGAGACAAAAGGGATCTTTCAACTGGAGAGTGGTGGTATTCGCGATTTGCTACAGCGGATGAAGCCCACTCACTTTAACGACATTATCGCCACCAATGCGCTCTACCGCCCCGGGCCTCTGAAAGGCGGGATGGTCGACGACTACATCGATGTTAAACATGGCCGGAAGAAGGCAGAGTACCTACATCCGGTGCTGGAGGACGTACTGACCGAAACGCACGGTGTGATGGTCTACCAGGAACAGGTGATGCGAATTCTGAATCGCTTGGGCGGCATCCAATTGGCCAAGGCCTATACGTGCATCAAAGCGATCAGCAAGAAGAAGAAATCGCTGATCAACAAGAACCGGGAGACGTTCCTGGAGGGATCCAAAGAGCAGGGTCTAACGTCAAAGGCGGCGGAAGATCTGTGGAATCTGATCAAGGAATTCGCCGGGTATGGATTCAACAAGAGTCACTCGACCGCTTACGCGTTGATCGCTTATCAGACGGCTTATCTGAAAGCCCATTATCCGGTTGAGTTCATGGCGGCGCTCTTGTCGGGAGACATTCCGGGGCGCAACTTCAAGAAAAAAGACGCGTTTGTCGAGCATCTGGAGGACTGCCAGCGGATGGAAATCGAGGTTGTCCCGCCCGGCGTGAATACATCGCAGGCCGATTTTTCGGTGGACCATCGGAAGATTCAGTTTGGTTTAGCCGCGATCAAGGGTTGCGGCGATTCTGCCGCCAACGCCTTGATCAGCGAGCGAGAAAAAAATGGGCCGTACACCGACATCTTTGATTTTTGTGAGAGAGTTGAGGCCTCCGCTTGCAACCGCGCGACGATTGAAACGTTGATCAAAGCTGGGGCGATGGATGTATTTAGTGTCAATCGCTGTCAGCTGACGGAAGCGATTGATCGTGCTATGCAAGCTGGCGCTGCCGCCTTATCGGACCGACGGCGCGGGCAGAAGAGTCTTTTTGGTGAGATGGACGACGAGGACGAGATTGCGCCAGTGCAGCTACCTGATGTTTCCGAGTGGAATGAACGTCAGCGGCTGGCATCAGAAAAAGAGGTACTGGGTTTTTATCTTTCCAGCCACCCACTCGCCGAGTACGCCGACAAATTGCGAGATTTTTGCTCGCACACCGTCACTCAATTGATCGACCTGCCGCACCGCAACGACGTGATTATCGGCGGCATGATCTCTTCCATAAAACTCTCTCACACTCGCAACAGTAAGCCTGGATCGCCGACCAAATATGCCAATTTCGATTTGGAAGACATCTCGTCGGCAATTCGCTGCATCGTCTGGCCGGATGACTATGAGAGGTTCGAACACTTGATCGTGAACGATGCGGTTCTGGTGGCTCGTGGCGTGGTGGACAAGAGCCGCGGCGACGAACCGAATCTGATCATCAACGAACTGATTCCAATCGATGATCTTGACTCGCGTTACACGACTGGAATTCGCGTTCGACTGGACGCAGAAAAACAGGGAACGGAAATCCTTCCCCAAATCCGCGAAATCCTACGTGGCTACCCTGGACGATGCGAACTTCAGATTGCAATTAGTCTCGCTGACGGTAGCATCGTCCATCTGAAGTCGCAGAGCATGCCCGTCGAAGTGTCGTCGCAACTTCGAACACGCATCGACGACCTGCTTGGTCCGGGGAACTACCGCCTGATCACGCAAGTACCCTCGGCGGGACCATCCTCAAAAGGCAGACGCGGCCGGTAGTTTGGGAAAAACCTGCGTTACGTTGAGGGCGCTGAAACGATCGGCCCTTCGGGAGTGATGCTCAGGCCGTCGCTTGCCCGTAGTTCGATTTTGTACGACATGCCCTTGCGCATCTTGATCGATGGCGCGTCACCATGCGCAGCTCGAATGCCTAAGCGGCGAGCTTTTTGGGAATCATTTGCAATGCTCCAAAAATCGCGCCAGATCTTCTTTTCGAGTTCCGAGGATTTGCCCGCCTGGACGTAGGCCATTGGAGTTTCGCCTGCTTCGTCGAGCAAGAACCCTTCGTTGGGCTGTTGGTACTCACCGAACAAGCGACGGAACAGAACCAGTGAAGAACCTCGTTCGATATCGGCTTCCTCGATATACTTGTCGTCGAATTTGACAATCCAGCCGTCGATATAGACGATCTGGCCTTGCAACTCGAACTCCTGCGGCTCGCCGATGACTTGCCCCCGATCGTCGATCTCTAGGAACTGAATCTTGGAAGTGATTACACCTGTGTCTTCATCAACGATTTGGTCTAGCACATTCAGTCGCGCGACGCGATGGTCGACTTTGATCAACCGGAGCGACGTGGCGAGACGGTCAATTTCGACGGCCTGTTCCTTGATCTGCACACCCAGTTCATCGATTTGCGTGCGGGCGTGGCGAAGGTCTTTCCGTGTCGCGTCCAGACTAGATCTTGCCGATGCCAAATCATCAGCCGCACGTTTGGCTTGATTTATCGAATTGTCGTAGGCCGAATAGCCCAGCCAACTGATTGCCGAAACACCACCAATGATGGCGAAACCAAGCACGGTGCGGAACACACTGTTTATTGTCGATATCGACTCGATGATTCGTGGCATCATATTACCTTGGGAATCAGGTGCTAGTGTTTGGATTTGATTTTAGACGTTTCGACGTTCCAAGAAACTCCCGCACGGCGGCCCCGATATCATTCTGTCTCATTAAATGCTCGCCGACCAACATGGCGTTCACGCCTGCCTCTTCCAAATAGACCACATCGTTGCGCCCGCGTATGCCGCTCTCGCCAACCAACAGACAAGACTCGGGAACTTCATCGCGCATCCGCACCGTGTGGCTTAGATCGGTTTCAAACGTTGTCAAGTCACGATTATTCACCCCGATCAAGGTGGCACCAGCCTCCAGGACACGGGTCAAATTTTCTGGTCGGTAGAACTCGACTAATGGTGTCAGTCCGAGTTCAAGTGCCTCATCGTGTAGCAGCTTTAGGTTACTGTCGTCCAGGCATTCGGCGATCAATAAAACGGCGTCGGCTCCGGCCACACGAGCTTCCACCAGCTGGTAGGTGTCGAGAATAAAGTCCTTCCGCAGCAACGGGATGGAGGTGGCCTGCCGGATGTCGGATAAATAGTCCAAGTCACCTTGAAAATATTGCACATCAGTTAAGACGCTGATACAGGCGGCGCCATTTTCTTGGTAAATTTCCGCGATCTCTACGGGGTCAAAGTCCTCGCGAATGATCCCCTGAGAAGGGCTCGCTTTCTTGACTTCGGCGATCAGGCGAATCGGGCCCTCTTTCGCCAAAGCGGCATAGAAGTCACGACACGGTGGGGCGTCTTGCAGCCTCGCTCGTAGCTGCGGCAGGCTCAATGCGTCCTGCGCAGCTCGAATCTCTTGTCGCTTCGTAGCGACAATTTTGTCGAGGATATTTGCCACAGACACCTCTAGTGTTTGAAATGACGCCGCCCCGTGAAGACCATTGGCAGATTAAAGTGATTGCAGGCGTCGATCACTTCGTTGTCGCGGCGTGACCCCCCCGGCT
The DNA here is from genome assembly GCA_012959465.1 of Planctomycetaceae bacterium. Lineage (GTDB taxonomy): Bacteria > Planctomycetota > Planctomycetia > Pirellulales > Pirellulaceae > UWMA-0346. Next base: position 14,803 of record DUDC01000058.1, on the reverse strand, counting down.
GAATAATCGCCGCGATGCCCGCCTCTGCAGCTCGGTGAATCGAATCGGGAAAAGGGAAGAAAGCGTCGGAACATAGGACGGCTCCCTGACAACGACTGCCCGATTTTTTGATTGCGATTTCCACAGCGTCCACTCGGCTCATTTGTCCTGCACCAGCCCCGTAGAGGGCCCTTTGACCGCAAACAGCGATGGCGTTGGACTTAATGTGACGCACGATTGTCCAACCAAATTCGAGGTCGCCCCAAAGATCATCATCGGGTTGCGTGCTGGTGACCATTTGCCAATCATCTGGAGATTCGACCGAATCATCGGAATCTTGGATTAACATGCCACCCATTAGGTGGCGCATTTCCATTGAGCTGGCACTCTCCTCAATCCGGCCCACTTGCATCAATCGTACATTGTCGCGCCACTTGGGCACCGTTGTCAGAACCCCAACGGCGGCCGCCTGGAAGTCTGGCGCAACGATCGCTTCGATGAATAGGCCAGGTGCGGCGAGCACTTCAGCCGTGGCGACGTCGATTGTGCGGTTGAATCCGAGCACCGAACCAAAAGCGCTGACCGGGTCACCGTCCAAGGCCGCGCGGAGAGCGGCGGCCAGATCGTCGGCAACCGCCGCTCCGCATGGATTGTTGTGCTTGACCACGACTGCCGCTGGGTCGGTGTAACTCTTCGCAATCCGCAGGGCGCTGTCGAGGTCGAGTAAGTTGTTATAGGAAAGCTCTTTGCCGTTCAATTGCTGGGCGGTCAAGAGGCTTGGACCACAACTTCCCAACTGACGGTAGACGGCCGCGCGTTGGTGTGGGTTTTCTCCATACCGCAGGTTCATTTTTATTTGATAGTCTACATGGACGGATTCGGGGAACGTCGCGTCCGAACCACTCTGAGTAAAGTAGTCCGAAATTGCGCGGTCGTAGGATGCGGTTCGCTCGAACGCCTCGCCCGCCAAATGCCGGCGTGTCTCGAACGTCGTGCTACCGGAGGTTCGAATCTCCTCCAAAACGGCCGCGTACTGCTCTGGTCGAGTCACGATGCTCGTGAACTGGTGGTTCTTTGCTGCGGCACGAACCAGACTTGGGCCACCAATGTCGATCTGCTCAACCGCTTCCTCGACAGTGACCCCTTCGCGGCTAATCGTGGCTTCAAACGGATAGAGGTTGACGACCACCAATTCGAAGGTCAATATCCGGTTTTCGGCTAGGGCCTCCATGTCATCCTCACGGTCATGGCGACAGAGGATTCCGGCAAATATCTTCGGATGGAGCGTCTTGACGCGTCCGTCCATCATTTCGGGGAAGCCGGTATAGTGGGCTACGTCCTGGACCTGGATTCCCTCCTGTGTCAGGTGCCGACGTGTTCCACCCGTACTGAAGATCTCGACCCCCTGTTCGGTCAATTCGCGGGCGAAGTCGGCTAGCCCGAGCTTGTTACTGACACTAATTAAGGCACGGCGTATCGGCGGGGAGTGCATCACGGTTCTCTAGCGTGCGGGAGAAGAAGAGCCAAAAGAGACGGACCAAGTATCTTAGTCGGCCGCTGGCACTTCGTCGCCCCACTGGATGGGGCGAAAAAATCCGAAGGAGAAGGGGAGAGATCATCCTTCGGAAAAATTACCCGGCCAGGACTTGAACCTGGAATGAGGGAATCAAAATCCCTAGTGTTGCCAATTACACCACCGGGTAACAAAGAGATGGCCTGCTTCCACCACCGGAGTTTCCGACCACCTTGCGGCGTTAGAAATGGAGGAGTGGCAAGCTGTGATGGCGATTTCGACGCATTCTACGATTTTTGTGTGCGGTTCACAACGGCGAATGAAAGTTGCTCTAACTCCATCGCCAGGTCGACACCGACGCGGTGCACCGTTTCGGGAAGTGTCAGTGTTACCGGGGCGAAATTGAGAACGCCTTCAATTCCGGCCGCGATGATCACCTCGGCCACCTCTTGGGCCGCTGCGGCCGGTACCGCCAGGATCGCCAGGCGGATCGACTGTTCACGGGCGACCCGTTCAATCGCACTCAGGTGGTGTACCTCTACACCATGCATCGTGCGGCCTGTCTTATCGGGATCGATGTCAAAGGCCACCGTGACTTGGAATCCCTGTTGTTCAAATCCTCGATAGCCAACGAGGGCTTGTCCGAGGTGTCCCATGCCGACAATCGCCACCGGCCAAGCCTGGTTGGTGCCCAAGATGCATTTGATTTCCTGCACCAATTCACCGCAGCGATAACCGATTCCGGGGTAGCCGAATTGTCCGAAATGGGCCAGGTCTTTCCGCACCTGTGCATCGGTAAGACCAAGGAGGCGACCGAGTTGTGTGGAACTTGTCGTCTCCGATCCGTCTCGGATCAGATGCTGCAGTTCCCGGAGGTAGAGACTCAATCGGTGAATGACCGCTTTGGGCGGCGTGTCACTCGGCGGTCGTGGGCGAGAATTGCTCATCATCCGTCATCACATGGTCACCAAATGAAAAGCCGAATCTGTCGCTGTCCCGTTCAAGTCGACCAGTCTTGTCCGGCGAGGAATTGTAAACAGCTTGCCCGTTGAGCTCAAGCTACCAAAAGCGGAAAGCCGAGCGAGTGCTCGGCTTTCCATTTTTGTAGACTCAACATCGACCAGAGTACGAGTCGTTTATTTCCGTCGTGCTTATAGGGAACTGTAGTCCGTGTGGTTGATACGGATTTCACCGGTGAATGGTTTGTAGATCCAGCCTCCCGTGGTTCCGGTGACCGAAATCGCTGCGGCTGTCGTGGCTGAATCTACCGCCACGGCATTGCTTCCGGCGATCGTTTCCTCTGGAATTTCGCTGAGGTACGGGCCGTACAAAAGATCACCAACGCCGGCATCGCCAGCTTCCTTCTGCATGTTGTCAGTCAGTACTGTCAACTTGTCTAAAGCCGAAGGTGTCGCGTTCCTGTGTTGCGCTTTGAATGTTTGGATCAATGAGCGGATGGTATTCAGATTGAATTCAGCAGTATTCTTCTGCGCATCAACGGTAGACGAACTGAATTCCGGAATCACTGTCGCTGCGAGAACCGCCATGATGACGACCACAATCAAAAGCTCGACGAGAGTGAAACCCTTGGCGTGTTTGCGCATTTAACTAATCTCCCATTGACTCGACTCGTTTGTTAGTAATTCGCCTCTGCTCACACATGTACATAGGATTTACTCCGACAACGAGCAAGTAAATGAGGTAAGAAATGATGTATTTACAGCCCTGAAAAGTTGAGGTGGTCGGAGTGACCGCACCAAGCGGCACAATTGGCCCATAGCCCGTAGATATTCCCAACCCACTAAAGCCGAGCCGAGAATGCCTTACCCTTTGCGTTACAACGAGATAGGTCTTCCTCGCCCTCATTATTTGCCCAAATCTTATCGATTATCTGTCTCAAGCATCTTTCCTACACGGACGATTCATACGACGAACGGCTACAAATGGCGTGATGTGCGCGGTTAAAAAATGCTTTATGGAACCAAAGCTTTATCTGCGTTAGATCGTCGTGATGGAGCGATCGGCCGCCTATGGCGAGTGGTTCGTCAAACCAGAATCTTTCATTAGCAGACATCGTGAGTGAGGAGTTTTGAAGAAATGAGAACAAGATTGGGGTTGCCTTTGTTGGCAGTGATCTTGGCCGCCTTCGCGGCTCAGACCGCCGAAGCGGGCTACTTTGGCGCGGCCAGCTATCAATGCTGTTCGCAGGACAAAACCGCGATCTGTTGTCCACACACACACACCGTGATGAAAACGCGGCGACGTGTGGTCTGGGAAAAGCAACAGACAACGTGCATGAAAACCGTGCGCGAGACCGTCTATGAGGATCGAACCGTTGATTGTGTTCGATACGAAACTGAAACACGCTATCGCGATTGCACGTATACCGTTTGTAAACCGGTTTACGAAACGAAGCATCGCACGTGCAACTACACCGTTTGCAAGCCCGTTTGGGAAACCAAGCAGCGGACGATTTGCTACACCGTATGCAAGCCCGTTTGGGAAACCAAGCAACGGACGGTTTGCTACACCGTTTGCAAGCCCGTTTGGGAAACCAAGCAACGGACGGTTTGCTACACCGTATGCAAGCCCGTTTGGGAAACCAAGCAACGGACGGTTTGCTACACCGTTTGCAAGCCCGTTTGGGAAACCAAGCAGCGGACGATTTGCTACAACGTCTGCAAGCCGGTCTACGAGACTCGTCATCGCGAAGTTTGCGAGACGATTTGCACGCCGGTTCCCTATACGAAGACGGTCAAGGTCTGCTGTGGTCATTGGGAAACCAAGGTCACCACTCGCCCTGGCCCCGTCGTAAAGAAATGCGTTCAGGAGCCTGGATGCTGGAAATGGGATCCCTGCTGCTGTCGTTGCGTCTACGTCCCCGGTGCCGGCAAGACGGTTGAAGTTCAATGCCCACCGGTGAAGACTTGCAAGCGGATCTGGGTTGCGGAAGTGAAGGAAAAGACCGTTCAGTGCATCCGCTATGAACGAAAGACTGTCAAGAAAACGGTTCCCTATACGGTCTGTCGTTATGTCAGCGAACCGCGTACGAAGGTCTGCACCTACAAGGTGTGCCGCATGGTTCCGGAAAAGCGTACGAAGGTCTGCACCTACAAGGTGTGCCGCATGGTTCCGGAAAAGCGTACGAAGGTCTGCACCTATAAGGTGTGCCGTATGGTTCCGGAAAAGCGTACGAAGGTCTGCACCTATAAGGTGTGCCGTATGGTTCCGGAAAAGCGTACGAAAGTCTGCACCTATAAGGTGTGCCGTATGGTTCCGGAAAAGCGTACGAAAGTCTGCACCTACAAGGTGTGCCGCATGGTGAAAGAGTGCCGGACCAAACAGGTTCCGTACACTGTTTGCCGGTACGAAACGCAAACTTGCACACGGAAGGTTCCGTACACCGTCTGCAAGCCGGTTCATTACACCAAGACAATCAAGGTGCCCAAATGTGTCACTCGGCAGGTTCCAGTCACGGTGACGCGTTGTGTTCCTCGCGTAGTCTGCGAGCAAGTTCCGGTAACGGTCAACTGCTGCCCTCGAGGTGGACGGTTGGGCCGCTGGTTCGGACGCTGTGGCTGCGACGATGGTTGTGACTCCGGTTGTTCTGATTGCGCAAGCTAGCAATCGAGCAAACATGAATGTCATGTGAAGAGATTTCTGGTAGATCGCCAACGGCGGTTGCTTCGGCAGCCGCCGTTGTTTTTTGTGTAGCCCGACGCGTCAGTGAGGGAGCGGCCGTCTCGTGGGCGGGTGGCCGGTCGCTTGGCCGAGGCTGGTCACTTTCGGCGAAAGTGACCTACTTGCGTTTCAGAAGGATCCACAACACGATGAAATCGTAGGAGGTATGGGCTACTGCTGGGGCTAGGATTCCGTTGGAAAACACGGCCAGCCAGCCCAGGTAAACACCGATGAGTGTCGCCAAGAGTGCGTACGCCCAGTTGAGCCAATGGCAGACGCCGAAGGCCACGCTGGCCACCCCAATGCCAGCCCAGACGCCCCACGGATGGCCAACCAGGTCGGCGATCCGAGGCTGCAGCCAGCCACGGAACAGCATCTCTTCAGCAAATCCAGCCGCCAGTGCCAGGGCGGCAATCCCGGCGAGATCGGCGTTGGCGAGGCGGCGGAGCAGGTGATCTTCGACGGCTTTATGAATCGACTCCAATGGTGCTAGGGGCAGCCGATCCAGGACGGCGTAAACCAACAACATTGGCAGTGTTGCCAACAGGCCAATGCCAATGCGGGTCACGGCCACCAGCGGGTCCCGCCAATCGTTGATCCAGGCCTCGAGCGGCTGTCCTCCTAACATCCACGCGAATAGAAACGTCAGCGCAGCCAGCCCCAATTCGGCGAGTACACCGAAGGTCAGGAAGTCTTCATTTTCGTTGGTAGCGTCAGTGTCCGGCATTCCAAATCGGTCAACAGGGGATGAGGTTTGGAGGGCCGGTTCATTCTGGACCGCCGGGCTCTTCTCGACAACCACTGCACTTGTTGGCGATTGACGCCCCAAGGGCATTTGTTAGACTGGCCCCGTATTTGCGGCTGGGCCCACAAGGCCCCCTAGCTATTGGGCGATGCTATTGGGCGATGCTAATTGGACGATGCTAATTGGACGATGCTAATTGGACGATGCTAATTGGACGACAAATTCCAAATCGTGCCCCCTAAATTTAGGGGTAACCAATGGCGACGCGAGAATGATTGTGGCGGCCGTCCGGCCCCGGCGTTGGAGAGACGGTGATCGCTCTTGGGAGCTGTATCACGAACCATCGGTATCATCGCCGCAAGTGTATTGCACCGATTGAAGCTGACGATTGGGCGTTCACCCCCGATGGTTGACGGCGAGGAACTGGTGACTCCGACCAGATTCACATAAATTTGCGAGACCTTGTCCGGAACACGACTCAATGGCGTTTTCGGGCGATTTTACACGTACATCACAAGGTAAGACGATGGCTAAAAAGACGAACCGGACCGGCAAGAGCAAGTCGGGAAAGATGATTTACTACTTTGGGAAAACTCGAACCGACGGTCGGGGAGTCAGCAAGACGCTGATGGGTGGCAAGGGTGCCAACTTAGCTGAAATGACCGCTATTGGGCTACCAGTTCCTCCGGGTTTTACGCTGACAACCGCGGTCTGTGCCCAATACTATGCAGACGGGGAGAAATTGCCGGCCGGACTGATGGATGGCGTTCGGAAAAACGTCCGCACCCTCGAAAAGGAGCTGAACAAGAAGTTTGGCGATGACCAGAATCCGCTGTTGGTTTCCGTCCGCTCGGGAGCCGCCGTGTCGATGCCCGGCATGATGAACACCATCCTCAACCTGGGTTTGAACGACAAGGCCGTCGTCGGCCTGGCGAACGCGACCGACAATGTACGATTCGCCTACGACGCCTATCGACGCTTGATCAATATGTATGGCGACGTCGTGATGGGGATGGAACACGAGTACTTTGAGATTGAATTCTCGAAGATCAAACGCAAGTACCGAGCTGCCCAAGATACCGACGTGCCGGCCAAGGGCCTGATGGAGCTATGCGATGCCTATAAGCGGGTCTATCGAAAGCACACGGGAAACCCGTTTCCACAGAATCCGGTCGAACAATTGGAACTGGCGATCCAAGCAGTGTTCCAAAGCTGGAATACTCACCGCGCAGTTCGCTACCGAGAAGTCGAGGGAATTCGTGGCCTATTGGGTACGGCCGTCAACGTCCAATCGATGGTCTACGGCAACATGGGTGATGATTGTGGTACGGGCGTTGCGTTCACTCGAGATCCCTCGACCGGGGACAAGGCGTTCTACGGTGAGTTCTTGATCAATGCTCAGGGCGAAGATGTGGTGGCTGGGATTCGTACGCCACAACCGGTTGCCGAAATGACGAAATGGAACAAGAGAGTCTACAAGCAGTTGCTAGCCATCAAGAAAACGCTCGAGGCCCATTACAAGGATATGCAAGACATCGAGTTCACGATTGAGCGTGGTGAGCTCTTCATGTTGCAAACTCGAAGCGGAAAGCGGACGGGCCCTGCCGCTGTGAAGATGGCCTGTGACATGGTGAAGGAGAAGTTGATTGACGAGAAGACCGCCATCTTGCGGATACCGGCTGGCGACTTGGTTCAGTTGCTCCTTCCAAGTTTCGACACGAAGGCGAAACAGGCCAGCAAGGACCGTTTGCTAACGCGAGGGTTGGCAGCTTCACCTGGCGCTGCCGTAGGGAAACTGGCCTTTAGTGCTGAGGAGTCGGTCGAACGGACAAACGCCGGCGAAAAAGTGATCTTAGTGCGCAACGAAACCAGCCCAGAAGATATCGATGGCATGCATAGTGCCATCGGCATTTTGACGAGCACGGGTGGCAAGACGAGCCACGCGGCGGTTGTCGCTCGTGGTTGGGGACGTTGTTGTGTTGTGGGTGCCGGCCAGATCACGATCAACGCGAAGACGAGGAAGATGGTCGTCAATGGTAAGACGTACACTCACAAAGACACGATCTCAATCGATGGTGGTACGGGGGAAGTGTTTTCCGGGTCGATGGCCACCATCCAGCCTGCCCTTTCCGGCGACTTCGCGAAGGTGATGAAATGGGCGGACAAGTACCGCACGCTCGGAATTCGCACCAATGCTGATACACCAGCAGATGCGGGACGAGCGCGTGACTTTGGCGCCGAGGGCATTGGCCTCTGTCGGACAGAACACATGTTCTTCCAGGACGATCGTATTACGGCCATGCGAGAAATGATCCTCGCTGAAACCCAGGCTAGCCGTCGGGTTGCTCTCAAGAAACTACTGCCATTCCAACGCAAGGACTTCATCGGCATCTTCACCAAGATGAAGGGACTGCCGGTAACCATCCGACTACTGGATCCACCGCTGCACGAATTCCTGCCGCACGAAGCGAAGGCCCAGAAGGAGATGGCCGACCGGCTGGGGATCAAACCAGCTGCTGTGAAGGCGCGCGTCGCCCAGTTGCATGAATCCAATCCGATGTTAGGCCACCGTGGGTGCCGTTTGAGCATCACCTACCCGGAAATCCTGGAAATGCAGGTCCAGGCCATCGTCGAGGCGGCGATTGCTTGCAAGAGGAAACGGATCGACGCTCGAGCCGAGATCATGATCCCACTGGTCGGCGTATCGAATGAACTCGATCTGCTTCGCGAGAAAGCGGAACAAGTGATCGAGCGAGTGGTCAAGGCGAAGGGCTTCAAAGGGTCGCTCGATATCCTGATCGGCACGATGATCGAAATCCCCCGCGCCGCGCTCACAGCGGACCAAGTTGCCGTTCACGCCGACTTTTTCAGTTTTGGTACCAATGACCTCACACAGATGACGTTTGGCTATAGCCGCGACGATGTGGGGACGTTTTTGGGTGATTACCTACGGCACGAACTATTGGAATGCGATCCTTTCGAGTCGCTCGATCAAACCGGCGTCGGCCAACTTGTCGAAATGGGCGTGGAAAAAGGTCGTTCAACTCGGCCCAACCTCAAGGTGGGGATTTGCGGAGAGCACGGCGGTGATCCAGCGTCGATCGACTTTTGCCACCGTGTCGGCCTGGACTACGTGAGTTGTTCACCGTTCCGCGTTCCGATCGCCCGCTTGGCGGCTGCTCAAGCTGCGCTGCGTAATAGCTAGAGGCCCGCGAATGTGTGACGTCGGGTGTTGTCGTTAGCACCGCGTGATCTAGCAAAAACCCGAGGCTAGCGTCTGCGGCTCACATTCGCATTGCCTGGCAACGATGTGATAACCCGAGTCTAAACGGCTCTACGTTGGAAATCGTCGTCGTCTTCACGGAAGTCGGCTATTCGGAAGGTCTCGTCGTCGTGGCGAGGTCGCCGCTCGGCGGTGATGCCTCGCTGAGAGCAGCGGAGGAAGCGATGAAAATGAGCGACGGGTTCCTCCTGGAAGTCCACTTCGAGTTTGTCAAGGGCTTCCTCAAGGGCGAGATCGCTGCGATACAGGACCCGGTAGGCGGCTTTCAATTGACGTATGAGCGGGGTGTCGAAACCGTTGCGTCGTAGGCCCACGGTGTTCAATCCGACGACACGGCTGGTGGCTCCGTCCACGGTCACGAATGGAGGTGCGTCCTTGATGAGTCGAGACATTCCGCCAATCATCGCGTAACAACCGATTCGACAGAACTGATGTACCGCGGCCGCCCCACCAAGGTACGCATGGTCCTCGACCAACACGTGTCCGGCAAGTAGGACATTGTTCGTCATCAGGACGTGGTTGCCGACCACACAATCATGGGCGATGTGCACACCGACCATGAGCATGTTTTCGTTGCCAATCCGGGTGCTTTCGCCGGCCCCCAAACCTCGGTTGATCGTCACGTGTTCGCGGATAATGTTCCCCGCCCCGATCCAAAGATCCCCGACGGATTCTGGCATTCGAAGATGTTGCGGTAGGCCGCCAATGACAGAGCCCTCGCAAAAGATGTTCTCAGGGCCAATATGGGACCCAGATTTGATGGTAACATTGGCATTCAGGTGGCAACCGTCCGCGATTTCCACGTCGGGCTCGATCACACAAAACGGGCCGATATTAACATCATCGCCAATGTGAGCTTCCGGACTGACCACTGCAGTAGGGTGAATTGAGGACACGTGTTCATCCATTTGGGCAAGCAAAATGCGACGATATCGTGCGTGCAGGGTCATATCCGCTGGCACGCCGGCGACATCCGTTTCGCACGGCATGATTAAGTTGCGCAAAGGTCTCGATTTTTGGCGTTTGTGTCAACCTCGATTTTGTAACGAGACCCCCAATTCGGAGTATTTCGTGATTGCCGATCGGTTCGCTGATATAGCCCCGTTCGGTTCTCGCTGCGAGCATTGTAGACTGAGCGAACAGGGGAAAGTCACGATCTCCGCAACAGAGTCCGAACGAGGAGCCAGCGATATGACGGCGGCAATTTTCATCGAGGGCGAGCGATTACGCAAAGAGGGAAAGTACGCCGAGGCGGTCGTGAAATATCGAGAAGTGCTGGCTGCAGATGAATCTCATGTGCTGTCCCATCTGGCTTTGGCCGTCGTTCATGGACTGCTCGGCGAGCACGACGAAGCGGTTGCCAGTGGCCGTCGTGCCTGCGAATTGGAGCCGGACGACACGTTCAACTTCACAGCGCTAAGTGTCACATATAAGAGGGCGTTCGATGCCACGCAGGACTCCAAGTACATCCAACTGGCCGAAGACGCACTTGGGCGGGGTGGCGGCGAGTAAGGTGGGCGATCGGTGCTGGAATTGCAGCTGTTGACGCGGGTCTTGCCGATGGAAATGCCGGCGATCGCAGAGGCACGTTGCCTATGAGCGGGGCGGAAGAAGAAGCACGCCCGGTAGGATTCGAACCTACAACCCTCGGTTCCGAAGACCGATGCGCTATCCAATTGCGCCACGGGCGCGTGTTTCATTTGAGTTTGCAAAGATAAGCAAAAGACCTTCGGCTTGCAATGCCCAGCGAATCCCCCCTTTTGGACGGCGTGAATTCGTCACGACCGTATGGATTATGGGGCGCCAACTTTGCCAGAAACGCCGGAAAATAGCACTCGCACTTGCTTGTCTGGTGCAACTACTGCATGATGAAAAAGGCAGGAGGTCGGTTTCGGCGGGAGTTCGAACGGCAAGATACAGGTTGCGGCGCACCAGGAATGCCCGCACACCATGCTCACTCGAGAAGGTAAATGGCCCAAATAACACTGCGCGTTATTGACGGCGCCGACCGGGGACGGGTCTACGAACGCGAAACTCCTATTTCGATCGGTCGTGAGGAAGGAAACTCTATCCAACTCAATGATGATCGAATAAGTCGTTTCCACATCAAGGTTCAGGACGATCACGATCAGGTTGTATTGACGGACCTAGAGAGTACCAACGGGACGAAGGTCAACGGCGAAGACGTTCAGTTGCGGATACTCCGCCACGGCGACATGATCACGCTGGGACGCTCTATCCTCCTGTTGGGGACGCGTGAGCAGATTGAGGAGCGATTGCGGTGGCTGGCTGGTGCCGAGGTGTCGCAGCGTACGGTGGATCCCTCCGATCCCTCCGAGGTCTCCGACTCATCGCTCGATTTTGATCTCGGTGTTCCGTCGCCAGCCGCATTGCCTGTTCCGCTGCACTCCCAACAGCCTCCCACGCTTCCGACTCGGCTAACACCCGGTCAGGCGGCTCAGTTGACTGAGCTGTTGGAGTATCTCCATGTTCGCATTCGTCATTTGCTCAACGCGGTCGAAGGCGAGCCGGCTGTCAGCTCAATGCCTCGCGTATCGATCGATTTTTCGCAATGGCAGATGCTGCTCGACCTGCAGGCTCGCTTGGCCGAGTATTTGCGTGGCATTGGCGAACCAAACTCCGGCACTTGACGGATCAGTCGAGGCGGATACCACGGTCGTCAATGGTGAACGTCAGGATTTGATCGGAACACGCGCTCCCTCGGTGTTTTGCCACGTAGAGGGCTTTCTTGACGCTCATGCCGTCACGGATCTTTCCCATCAAAATGACGGTATTGGCATTGGATAGCATGTCTCCCTCATCGAGAGGTCGAGCGATCAACTCTTCAAGCATGGACTCACGGCTGGTGTACAAAAGCATGCAGGATATGCCGGCCGGATCGTATGTGTGGTCTGCAATCGTGGATTCATTAGCTCGATAACTTTCACGGAACAAGTCGCGGGCAACCCAATTGGCCTCCTTGCGAAGCACTTGATGGTAGATGTACTCGTAGAGTTGCAGTTGTATTGAGTCGTGCGGAGTGTCCACCGGTTCGATACCATCGACGACGACGCGTCGCCGTCCGGAGACGAAGTTGCCGTACAGAAAGGCGACCGCAGTCCGCAGTTTCGCGTTGAGCTCGATCTGCCAGTGTCGCCACTCGTCCCATTCGAGGTCTTGACGTGTGACTCGTCGACCGGAGTGTTCGAAGAGACGCAGGTAGTCACCGAGCGATGGAGCGTCGAAGAACTGGCTGAGGTTCGGGACGATCGACGGGTCAGCTTTTCGCATCTGCCAGCCGAACATGCGTTGGGCGTAGTCGGAGTGATTTTGCGAGTCGCCACGGCTGCACATGTCAAAGATGACGCCCCGCTGGCCTTCGGCCTGCTTTCCGGCGTGAAGAAATTGCAGCCCGGCTTGCGTCTTGCCGATGCCAGTTGCCCCGACGATCACCGCCGAAGTGCCGGGAACGAGCCCGCCTCCGAGATGTTTATCGAGTGCAGGAATTCCGGTGGATTGCCGAGTTTGTTCGACCATGCGCGAGTTCACGTCCCGTTCAGCGGCGCAGCGATTCCCAAGCTTCGAGCAATAGCTCGGCGGCTTGATCCACTTCGGTTTCGGTCGTGTACCGACCGACACTCAACCGCATCACACCCCTTGCTTGTTCCGCATCTAGCCCGATGGCGGCGAGTGTTGGCGACACCGCAATGTCACCACTGTGGCATGCCGACGCTGTGGAAGCGCAAAGATCCGAATGCCGTTGCAACATCTCGGCAGCTGACACGTTAGGGAAGCGAGCACTAAGCGTGTTGGGAAGGCATTCGACGGCGGCCACGTTCTGCACAATGGCATTGTCGCTGCCACTATGGAGTTTGTTCCAGAGTCGGTCTCGAAGCTGACCCATTCGCGCCGCGTTTTCGTCCAAACCGACGTGAGCGAGCTTTGCCGCGCGCCCCAGACCCACGATATAGGGGACGTTTTCCGTACCGGGGCGGAGACCCATTTCATGGCCTGCCCCGTGCAGGACCGGATCAATCGCCACGTCGCGGCGCACATACAGTGCGCCGACACCCTTGGGGGCGTACAATTTGTGGCCGGCAATCGAGAGCAAATCGACTTGTAATTCGTCGACATTCGTCGGGATCTTCCCGGCGGACTGTGCTGCATCGGTGTGGAACACTATATCCCGCGAGCGACAGAGCTCACCGATTTCTCTGATGGGCTGAATCGTGCCCAACTCATTGTTGGCATGCATGATGCTGACGAGCCGAGTGTCGGGTCGCAACGCTTCTGCAAATGACTCGACGGAAACGACGCCGTCCGGGCCGCATTCCACGATCGTGACGTCGATGCCCCATTTGGCCGCGTATTCGGCTGGCGCGGTAACCGCTGGATGCTCCAGGTTCGAAATAATCAGGTGCCCATCGAGGATCGGCGCGTTGCGGAACAAGGTCCCTAGGATGGCGAGGTTGTTACTCTCGGTTCCGCCAGACGTGAAGATGATCTCGTCGACGTCGGCTCCCAGGAGCGACGCCACTTGCGAGCGAGCGTCCTCCAGAGACTCGAGGCACGCTCGCCCCAGAATGTGACTGCTGGATGGATTCCCAAAATGCTCGACAAAAAATGGCTGCATCGCCTCGCGGACACTCGGCGCGATCGGCGTCGTGGCGTTGTAATCCAGATAAATCTGACGCATGGAGAATCGGTGATTCGAAGGGGTTCTAGTCCAACACAAACAGGTATTAGGGTACGAGGATTCAAACGGCAGCGAAAGTCACCTATCGGTTTACGAGTCAAGCCAGCTAGCGAGGGCTTGTTGCGCGTCGAGTTACCTTGAGAAAGACGTAACCCGAAGCGTCATCGAGGGATGGCGAGAGTTCCCGCTTCACCACATATTGCGAGTCGAGTTACCTTGAAAAAGACAGATCCGTAACTGTCACGGGCATCGGAAACGCGAAGAAAAGTAGTACACTACTGAGCCGAACTCTTGATCAGACGTGCGATCAAAACGCTCGTAAGTCATTCATAATGATACACTTACACCAGGCAAGGCAAAGGCGGTGCCGAGTGCGACCGTCAGTTCAAGATAGGGAAAAACGGTAAAATTGCTGGACGGGTGCCCGCGCATCTGTGACAATACGTATTGCCATTCTCCAACTTTCACCATCTTTTCGAGCTTCTCTACGGGAGAAATCAGACATGGCCAGGACAAGACGAAGAGGCTTCACGCTAGTTGAGCTTCTCGTGGTTATCACCATCATCGGCATGCTTATGGCGTTGTTGTTGCCGGCGGTGCAAGCCGCACGAGAAGCCGCACGTGGGAATACATGCAGGAACAACATCCGGCAGCTGGTTTTGGCGGCGCAGAATCTTGAGTCGTCGAAGAACCGCTATCCGGGGTACACGAACCCACTGCCGTGGGGGGTAAACTATCGCCGTGTTTCTGCGTACGTCGAGCTGCTGCCGTTTCTCGACAACAACCCGTTGTATGACGAATGGCGCGATCCGGCTGTTGCGATTCCGGAAGCTCCATTCATGGAGATTCTGCATTGTCCGTCGATCGGTTCTCCGGACCGAACGCTTCCGACGAATGCCTACCCCA